>JAFQYK010000143.1 GCA_017406485.1 Clostridia bacterium | reverse complement strand
ACAACGGTTACTACCTTTACACCGTCTTCCTCAAACGACAGTATAGGAATATATGTAGACGGCTATGAGGTGTATCCGGACAGCGCGCCCGTAATACAAAACGACCGCACGCTTGTTCCTATACGCGTAGTTGCTGAAGCATTGGGCTTTCAGGTTGACTGGGATAGCGCAAATCAGGCTGTGGAAATACATAACTTTGAAGAGTCTTTGTATCTTACAATCGGATCTTCAATGATAAACCATTACATTTACGACTCGTGGGGCAATATATCCTCGCTTGAAACTCTTTACTCCGATGTCGCGCCGCAGATTATAAACGACCGCACATATCTGCCGCTCCGCGCAGTAGGTGAAGCTTTGGGCGCGGAGGTTGACTGGGACGGAAACACAAGAAGCGTGTATATATCCGGCGGAGCAGTTGGTTAATAAGAAAGGGGATTTTCAAATGAAAAATCTAAGAAAAACACTCGCCGCACTTATTGCGGTAACAATGGTAATGGCGGTTGTGGCAGTTCCCGCCATTGCGGAGACAACAGGAGATTTAACCTACACTCCGCCTGCAGGATACACGCTCGGCACAGAGGATGGCGCTGCATTATATGAATACGGCGGCTATGATATTCTTGTTTATAATGTCAGTGTAAGCTATTCTTCTGTCAGAGATCAATCAGAGGCTGATTGGAACAATTATTACCGTTCAATGTACGAAGATATGGATTACAGTGTGGTAAGCGGAAACGTGTCCTTTACGAATATCGGCGGATATGAGTATCTGGAGGATTCGTATGTTTTGCAGTACGGCGGCAAAACGTGGAATGTTTTGGGATATTCGTATATTCTTAACGGACGCTGGTATGAACTCTTCTACCGAAGTAGTAGTTTTGATTCCGAAGGACTTCAGGCCTTTTACAATATGGTAAGCACTGCTTCTTTCACGCCCGCGGCGCAGTTCACCTCGGTTATAAACCCCGCAGAGGTATATACCCAATATGCCACCAATGTAAATTCATCCGGCGTTAAGAACGGCCCGACAAATTATATAAGCTGGGAGGTAAAAAACAACGACTTCGTTGCGCAGGCGCTCACGACCTACCACTATAATTACGGTAACGGCTCTGACTATCCCGGCACGATTTCTATTTACGAGGACGGCAATCTTTTGGGTACTTGGACAGCGCAGGGACGCGAAAACAATATATATTGGGACATATTCCCCGAAATTACAATGCGTACGGGACATTCATACAGAATAGAGGACTCCGATTATTCAACATGGAGCTACAATTCCGGCTCAAACGGTGAAGGCTTCTTCTGGTTGTACGGCTATGACATAGGTTCATCATCAACATCAACTACGACAACAGTCACTCCGTCTTCAAACGATGCAATTTCTATATATGTAGACGGCAATCGCGTATATCCCGACTCTGACCCCGTTATAAGAAATGACCGCACGCTCGTACCTATCCGCGTTGTAGCCGAGGCTTTAGGCTATCAGGTTGATTGGGACGGCGCAAATCAGGCTGTGGAAATACACAATTCTGAAGAGTCACTGTATCTCACAATAGGCTCGTCCTCAATAAACCACTATTTTTATGACTACTTTGGCAATGTTGCTTCGACCGAATCGATTTATTCCGATGTTGCGCCGCAGATTATTAACGACCGCACATATCTGCCCTTGCGCGCAGTAGGCGAAGCCTTGGGCGCTGCGGTTGAATGGGACGGAAACACAAGAAGCGTGTATATAACAAGCGGAGTAGGAGCAGTTGGTTAATAAGAAAGGGGAGCTTACAATGAAAAACTTAAAGAAAACACTTGCCGCTATACTTGCGGCAGCAATGTTGGTGGCGTTAATCGTCATCCCCGCGTCGGCGGAAACGCTGAATGCGCTGAACGGAACCGGCGGCTAACTGACCTTCACACCGCCGTCAAGCCCGTTTGAGGTAGGTTGGGACGATCAGTACGATTGGTTTGGCTACTATGCCGAGGATGAATCAATAACTATATATCTTTCCACCCTGAATGCTAATTACAAATCAAAACGAGTAACGGATT
>JAFQYK010000142.1 GCA_017406485.1 Clostridia bacterium | reverse complement strand
TGCTGTCGTACTCAAATCCTGCCTGCGCGAGCTTCTGCACAAGGGCGGTTTTATCCTCGCCTAAATCGTCGCAAAGCGCGTCAAGCGAAGCGTAACAATCGCGCAATTTTGTGTTGATAACACTGTATAAAATAAACGGATCCTGCGGCAGGCTCATAGCACAACTCCTGTCTATATTCGTACAAAACGAGTATATCACATTATATAGCGATTGTAAATAGTAAATATAATATTGAAATATATTTTTAAATATGATAGAATAGAGGTGCCAAATATTCCAACTGAATAATTATGCTATGTCACAGTATGCTATTTTTATCTCTATTGATAAAAATGCATGCTCTTAAATGCATACCGTGATATAGGCGAATGTGTTGGAATGTTTGGCGACAGTTGAGCTATGCGTTTTTTGCGTACAGTCTCGGCTGTACGCTTTTTATTTTTAAACAGGCTCCCTTGTGCAAAGGGTGATTCCCCACAGTGTGGGGAAATGTTACCGCAGGTGACAAAGGGGACGGGCTCCGGTTAGGAGCTGTCAGCAAAGCTGACTGAGGGATTGTATAATTAAAGGAGGAAAATTTATGAAAAAAGTATTAAGCGTAATTTTATCATTAGTAATGCTATTAAGCATTACTGCAGGTATGTCGATATCTGCAGAAGCTGGCACAAACGGTCATTCTCAATCACAAGCTGTTTCTTGGGCAAGTTCACAAATTGGCAATTCGCTTGACTATGATGGTGCATATGGTGCGCAATGTGTTGATTTAATCTACTATTATTATGTATATCTTGGACAATCATCACGAGGTGGAAATGCATCTGCTTATGTAAGCAATAGTTTACCCAGCGGTTGGCAAAGAATCAGTTATAGTAGTGGTATTACTTTTAAGCCAGGTGATATTGCTGTTTGGAATCCAAACGGCACAAACAATGATGGTTTAGGTCATATTGGTATTATTGAATCAGCAGATAGTGTTGGCTTTAATTGTATAGAACAAAACTGGAATTATGTTCAGTCTGTTACAAAGAATTGGCATAATAATTCCGTTTTGAGTTGCGTAATCAGACCTGATTGGACGTCTGATACTACAAAACCAGTAATAAGCAATGTTTCAATTTCCGGTGTTAATGTTAACGGATATACGGTATCTTGTACAGTAACTGATAATGTTGGGGTTACTGATGTAAAATTCCCTACATGGACAAAGAGCGATCAGTCAGATTTAAGATGGGACAGTTACACTTCAAAAAGTGGAAATACATATTCAATAAGGATTAATACTTCAACATATAATAATTATACCGGTTGGTATTACACGCACATTTATGCATATGATGCTGCAGGCAACACTTCATCATATACGGCTACCGGTCACTGTTATGTTCAGAGAGAAACAATGCTATCTGAATGCGGTTCAATGGTTTACAATAATAAATTGTATACCCTTTACGATAACACTATTTCTCGTCACGATAAGGCAGAAACTTATAGCTCTCAGTTTAGATTAGCTGAGGTGGGCGTTGATGCAACAACTTCAACTAAAGATGCAGATATTAAGGCATTTAAAGATTTTGTTGCAAAAGGCAAAAAGGATGAGTACTATAAGCTCGGTATAATAAAGGATTCAAATAAAGGTTGGATCTATAAATATACCGGTACAGGATTAAACTATACCAATTGGTCGCCGGGTGAGCCTGAAGATAAAGGCGAAAACTATGCTGCGATGAAGAAATCAGCAGGAACATGGGTTGATACAACATACAGTTACGCTATGGGTATGATGATGGAGACTACTCTTGATCTCACACCAACGGTTACGAAATACTATAATGGTAACAAATACTGTTATTATGAAGAAACATTCCCATATGCGACTACAAGAGAGTGGTGTAAAGCAAAAGGCGGTTATTTAGCCGATATTTCCAACAGTGCGGAAAACGAAACAATTTACGAATTAATAAACGAAGGTAATGCCGGTGAATTAGTTTTGATTGGTGCTGATGATATAGAGACAGAGGGCACTTTCAAATGGGCTAATTCTGGCGCTAAAGTATCCGGTTACACAAACTGGGCAAGTTCACAACCTGACAATGCATCAAGTTATGGCGGTCAGGATTATGCTGCGATGTTTACAGAAAACGGTAAGTGGGACGATATTTCCGACGAAACTGCAAAAAGAGGCAAAACACACTACGGTTTTGTTTGTGAATATGATGGCACACCGGAAATTCTTGTTTCTGATAACACGTGTAGTATTTCAGAAGCAGATGTTCAAACCGTTATGAATTATGCTGACGGAACAACAGCACTATTCACACCGTCATCTGTTGATGTAGAAACTG
>JAFQYK010000016.1 GCA_017406485.1 Clostridia bacterium | reverse complement strand
TCACACACCGTTGTAAGCGAGGCACAGATGAGGTCTAAGATGAGTATCCATTTGTACTTTTTAAAGTACGGTACAAATCGTTTTATAAGATAGCTTAGCTTCATTTTCTCTTCCTCCGTTTGAATATTTTACAACAACAACGTCATAAAGTCAAGAAAAAAACGCCCTCGGGCGTTTTTAAATAAGCCTGCGGTATTCCTCTTTTAAATATCCGCTAAGCTCCTTGAGCGGCAGCTTAAATTCCACAAAACCGCGCGCGTAGTATGAGAGATCATATGGCTGGTAGTACAGCACAAGCTTATCACCGTCAATATAAAAATCTGTCTGGCTCGTATCCTTTATTACAGGCTTTTCCCATAGCTCCGAATACTCGTCCGGATGCTCCTCTACCTGCTCGTTTATCATCCGGTTTAAAGTGTTTTCATAGCCCGCCTCCGCAAACAAATCGGCAAGCAGGACTTTTTTTGACAGGGCGGTGTCGATATTTAGCGCAATCCAAGCTGTTTCACCGTGCGCGCCGCCCATATAGACGTAGCGTTCCTCAATGAGTGAAAGGAAGTCGTTTTTGTTGTACTTAACCTCCCAGGTATTTTCAAACACGCACTTGTTCCCCATACGCACATTGTCCGCGCTCTGAGCCGCTGCCGCGTCAAATGCTATAACCGCGCCCTGTATATCCTTTTCAATCTCACTGTTTATACCGTCCTCAAACTCTTTGTCTTTAAGACCTTCAATGGCCGCAGTTTCGGCGCGGACGGAAGAAAAATCGGTATCGTACTCCTTTACCTCCTTCTTAATCTCCACACCGCCGCCGCACGATGTAAGGCACATAACACACGCGACTGCCGCTATTAACCCCCTCTTTATCATTCACCCTCCACCTATCCTTTCATCAAAGAATGATACAGATAAGTCCGTTAGAGCCGTCATTTATAATGCGCTGAAGCGTTTCTTTGAGCTTCATTCTCGCGCCCTCGGGCATACGCGAAAGCTTGTTGTGCAGTCCTTCATTCACAAGCTCGTAAAGCGACTTGCCGAATATATTTGACTGCCAAATCTTCGCCGGATCGGTCTCAAACTCGGAAAGCAGATAACGCACCAATTCCTCCGATTGCTTCTCCGTCCCCACAATCGGGCTTACCTCTGTTTCAATATCCGCGCGTATCATATGTATACTCGGCGCGCTTGCCTTTAATTTAACGCCGTATCTGCCGCCCTGCTTAACGATTTTCGGCTCGTCGAGCGTCATTTCCTCCGTCGCCGGTGACACGATACCGTAACCGTGTTCCATAACATCATTTAAAGCGTCGGAAACTTTATCATATTCAGCCTTTATATCTGAGAGCTCCTGCATAAGTGACATCAGCTTTTTCTCATTCTCAATCTTAAAGCCGGACATTTCACCAAGCACCTTGAAATACAACGACTGCGGCAAATCAATCTCCAGCTTCACTTTACCGTCACCCAAGTCCATACCGTCAATATACGCCTTCTGCACAAATTCATTTGCGTCAAGACCGTCACTTAAGCTACGCACGTCACGGATACGGCTTACGTCCTCGATGTTTTCCATAACAGCGTTATAAATATTTTTCTTTAACCAATGCTCGCCGTCAAGCCCCTCAATCCACTCCGGTATGCGTATATCGATTTCTTTAAGCGGGAACTCAAACAGCACCGTTTCAATTATATCGTGTATATCCCCGCTTGTAAGCTCCTCGCAGTTCACCGCCACAACCGATACGCCGTATTTATCCGCAAGCTCTTTTCTGAGCTGCTGCGTTTCGTTTGAAGCGGGGTTTACGCTGTTGAGCATTACAATAAACGGCTTGTTTATCTCCTTTAGCTCGTTTACAACCCTCTCCTCGGCAGCGACGTAATCCTCGCGGTCAATCTCTGTTATAGAGCCGTCCGTGGTTACCACAAGACCAATTGTGCTGTGTTCGGTTATTACCTTTCTCGTGCCAATCTCAGCCGCCTCGTCAAACGGCATAGGCTCGTTTGACCACGGCGTTGAAACCATACGCGGCGCGTCGTCCTCCTCATAGCCCAAAGAACCGTCAACGATATATCCGACGCAGTCTATCATACGCACCTTCAGATGCGCGTTATCCCCAAGCGAAATCTCCACTGCCTCATTCGGTATAAATTTAGGCTCTGTTGTCATAATCGTCCTGCCCGATGCCGACTGCGGCAGCTCGTCACGCGCGCGCTCCGCCTGATACGCGTTCTCTATATTCGGTATCACGAGCATATCCATAAACTTCTTTATAAATGTAGACTTGCCCGTGCGGACAGGCCCTACCACCCCTATGTATACATCACCCTGACTCCTCTCGGCAATGTCATTGTAAATATTATACTCCTCCACTTGCTTTTCCTCCTTTTGTCCAAAATATACTTTATGTATATGCGACTGTTTTTCAAATATTCTTTTGTTTAAAACATATTGAAATATAAGCAAAATTCCGTTATAATATAACCATAAACAATCCGGAGGAATTAAATATGAATGAATGGATAAACGAAGTATGGAAAAAGCTCGATAAGAAATTAAGCGCGGAAGCTGTACGTAACAGGGATAAAATCCCCTACACCACCGTAGACGGCGTATATAACAATATGTCCAGGGATGATGTTACGTGGTGGACAAACGGCTTCTGGCCGGGGCTTATGTGGCTGATGTACAAGGGCACCGGCAACGGGGAATACAAAAAAACCGCCGAAAAAGGTGAGGAGCTTTTGGACGCGGCGTTTGACGAATACGAAAAGCTGCACCACGACGTAGGCTTTATGTGGCACCTGTCGAGCGGCGTAAATTACAGAATAACCGGAAACAGAAAATCCTTTCTGCGCAATATAAATGCCGCAAATATACTCGCCGGACGCTACAATCCCTGCGGCGAATTTATCCGTTCGTGGAACGGCGATGACAACAAGGGCTGGGTCATAATCGACAGTATGATGAACATTCCGCTTCTCTACTGGGCGAGCGAGGTATCGGACGACCCGCGTTACAAATACATAGCAATCAAGCACGCCGACAAGGTTATGACAACGCACCTGCGCGGTGACGGTTCGGTAAATCATATTGTAGAGCTTGACATTGACACCGGCGAGGCCGTGCAGTCCTTCGGCGGTCAGGGAATGCGTGAAGGTTCAAGCTGGTCGCGCGGTCAGTCGTGGGCGGTTTACGGATATGTTTTAAGCTATATTCACACCGGTAATGAGCGTTACCTTGACGCGGCAAAACGCGTGGCTCACTACTTTATTTCCTGCGTAGCTGACACCGGCTACATACCGCAATCCGATTTCCGTGCGCCAAAGGAGCCGGTTATAATCGACACCACCGCCGGCGCAATCGCAGCCTGCGGACTTATCGAGATTGCAAATAATGTGCCGGAATTTGAAAAGGATATGTATTTAAATGCCGCGATTAAAATACTGAAAGCGCTCGAGGAAAACTACTGCGACTGGAAAGAGGAAACCGACTCAATCCTCCAAATGGGCACCGAAGCCTACCCCCGCGAGCGCGGCCGCCACATTCCCATAATTTACGGCGACTACTTCTTCACCGAGGCTATATACAAGCTAAAAGGCTTTGATATGCTGTTTTGGTAACACAAAAAACCGTCTGAATTTCAGACGGTTTTTTGCTTAAATAAATCTATACGTATTTTCATTGTCGTGGCAGCCGATTATATTATCCAGCTCCACATTTTCCACGCTTTTAAAAATGTTCATCTCCATTTCGGGATTTATTTTCCGCAAATCCTTGATAAGATTTTTCATTTCCTGCCGTTTTGAAAGGTGTTCATTTTCCTTTGAAGCGATATTCTCCGTAAAACGGCACGCGCATTGGATAAAATGCAAATCGTTATCCCTTGCCCACGAAATTATATCCTCCTCGCGCACGAGATACATCGGGCGAATAAGCTCCATACCGAGGTGGTTTGTGCTGTGGAGCTTGGGCATCATCGTCTGCACCTGCGCGCCGTAGAGCATACCCATTAAAATTGTTTCAATCACATCATCGAAATGGTGACCAAGCGCGATTTTGCTGCAGCCAAGTTTCTGTGCTTCCTTGTACAGATAACCGCGACGCATACGCGCGCAAAGGTAGCACGGATGGTCGGTAACGTTTACAACCGAGTCAAATATTTCCGTTTCGAAAATATGTACCGGAATATTTAAAAGCCGCGCGTTATTTTCTATCGTCCGCCTGTTAATCTCATTGTAGCCGGGGTCCATAACGAGATAACGCGCTTCAAATTGAATATCGCCGTTTTTTTGGAGTTCCTCTACGAGCTTTGCCAAAAGCATAGAGTCCTTGCCGCCCGATATGCACACGCAGACGCTGTCGCCGTCCTTAATAAGCTCATATTTGTGTACGCCGCTGACAAATCTATCCCAAATCTTCTCACGGTATGCGTCCAAAATGCTTTTTTCTATTTTCTCAAAACGTTCCAAAATATCACCTATCCGTTGTTTTTCTTTAGCTCGTCAAACTTTGCCTTCATTGTGGGGTTGTTGCGTGTCAGTTTTTTTATCGTTAAATCCTCCGCCTTGTTATTTGCAAGACGCAGGTTGTTTTCGGAGGACAAAAGCGCCTCCTTTGTCTTTTGGAGGTGGTCAATCGTCTTATCAATCTCATCAATCGCCTTTTTAAACTTATCACTTGCAATACGATAATTTCTTGCGAATTTGTCCTTAAAATCATTCATATCAGCTTCAAAATTTGATATGTCTATATTCTGATTTTGAATTACTGCAAGTTCTTCTCGGTATTGCAGCGAATTAAGTGCGGCATTGCGGAGAAGCGTTATCATCGGCACAAAAAATTGCGGGCGGATTACGTACATTTTCGGGTATCTGTGCGACATATCGACAATGCCTGTGTTGTAAAAATCGTTATCCGCTTCCAAAAGCGACACAAGCACCGCATACTCGCAGCCCTTTTCGTTCCTGTCCTTATCAAGCTCCTTTAAAAAGTCCTCGTTCTTGTGCTTTGTCGCCGTCCGGTCTGCCTCGTT
>JAFQYK010000141.1 GCA_017406485.1 Clostridia bacterium | reverse complement strand
CTATGAAAAATCAGGAAAAGAAAAAAAGAAAGCTGCCGGGCTTTTATATTGCACTTTGCGCCTGCGTGCTTATGATAGGTATTGCAGGTTACGTCACTCAGACTCATACAGATGAAACGAAAACTGTAGTAAGCACATCGGAAAACAATTCCAAGGAAGCAAAGCCGGTGTTTTCAGACGAGCTATCGGACGATATGAGTCTTTCACTCGCCGCAATAACACCTGAACCAGCAGCAACACCATTGCCCACGCCCGTTCCTACAGAAGCACCCAAGGCTGAGGAAAAGACCGGCGAGGTTATGGACTATACCGCTGACAACCCCGACACCGAGGGCGGCGCGATAATGGTTACAAACGACCTGCCTGCCTTTATTATGCCTGTAAGCGGTCAGGTTTTGGAGCCTTACAGCGATAAACTTGTGTATAACGCTACACTTGGCGACTGGCGCGCGCACGGCGGTATTGATATAGCGGCTGACAAAGGCTGCTCAGTTCAGTCAGTTGCTCAGGGCGTGGTTGAAAGAGTTTATGACAACGCTATGGGAAGCTGTGTGGAGATTTCACACCCCGCGGGCTTTGTGACCGTTTATATGGGACTTGAAACAACGGAAAACCTTAAAGAAGGCCAGGAGGTTAAGTCCGGCGATGTAATCGGCACTACCGGCGATTGCCGCGGCGAGAATGTTACTGTGCCGCATCTTCACTTTGAAATGTACAAGGATAAGGTAGCAGTTAATCCGTCAGATTATCTGCCGCACTAATTTAATCATCCTTTAATACTTTTAATTTCTTTTATACTGACAGTCTGTGTCAAAAGCAGAAGAAGCGTGTATACTCCAAGTGATACGCCCCCTGTAATCGCAAGTGACAACAGGCTGCCAAAACGCGCGGTGTACGGCGCGATGATATATATTACGCCGTACATTGCGGCTCCGCATATCAGCGGCTTCACAAGAGCCGCTGATATTTTTGTTTTAACGCCTAACTGCCGTCTTATCGCGATTATATTCAGTATCAGAATAACAAAATACGCCGCGATAGCCGAAATCGCGCTGCCGTATATGTTTACATCCGGATTTCCTATAAGGAAATACCCCAGCGCAATCTTTACGGCCATTCCTGCAAGCGAATTGTAAAACGGCGTCATAATCTTCCCTGCCGACTGCAAGACAGCCGCGCACATTTGCGCGGCGCACATCAAAACAGCACACGGCGCAACGGTTTTGAGCATAAGCGCCGAATTTGTATTATGAAACAACACGTGAAGTATTTCACTGCTTTGCGCATACATCATCACCGCACACGGAATTGAAAGCAGGATTGATATGCGTAGTCCGAAATCTGCGGACTTTTGCGCTTTTTTTGTGTTACCTGAAGCGTATGCGCCGGCAATAAGCGGAAGTATGCTCACGCCGAGCGTTGCCAATATTCCAACCGGAAGATGAAATACGGTAAGCGCATAGCCGGTATACGCTCCGTAGAGAAAACGCGCCCTGTCCGCGCCGAGGCCCGCGTCTATAAGGCGCGTTCTTGTCAGCGTTGTATCGGCTACACCGAGCGCGTTTGATACAACAGATGCGCATAACAGCGGCAGTGCGAGCGATAGAAGCTCACGCAAAATCGCTCGCGAACTTTCCTTGTTCTGTTTTATGTAAACCTCTTTTTTACTGAATATATATGCAAAAGCAAGTATTGCCGCCTGTGTTATTTCTCCTGCTGTCACACCCAGTACCGCGCCGCCGGCTGTTTTTTCTGCGCCAAAGTTTAAAAAAAGTACAGCAAAGCCATAGCCGGCGGCGAGTTTAACAAAGCTTTCGCTGACCTGTGATATTGCAACCGGTACCATCCGCGACACGCCCTGAAAGTAGCTTCTGTATCCCATACCAAGCGCAACAAAGAAAACCGAAGGTGAAATCATACGTATTGCAAACACCGCTTTTGTTTCTTTCATAGCAACGGCAAAAAACGGCGCAGCAAAATACAAAAGTGCCGAACCGGCCGCTCCGGTTATAACAAGAAGCCGTGTCGAAACGCTGACAATCTGTCGTCCGCGCTGCCATTTATTGAGCGAGGCAGCCTCCGCCGACAGCTTTGAAACAGCAAACGGCAAGCCGGATATGATAAACGAGAGGAACATTATGTAAACCTCAAACGCTATATTGTATACCGCCATTCCCTCTTCATTCAATATGTATGCAAGTGGGATTTTCAGCACCGCGCCGAGTATTTTTGAAACTGCATTTGCCGCCATAAGTATTACGGCTCCGGTTATAAAGCTCTGTTTTTTCAATTATCTCACCGCCAATAAATATTATCATAATATTTTATTTGCGGCGCGTCTGATTTAGAATTACGGCAGCATAATTCCCGAAAGACGCAACAAAGCCACCGACTGGCGATAATCGGTGGCTTTGTTGTATATGAACGTAACATTGTATTCAAACAATGTTACTTGTATTATACACCCATTTACATAAAAAATCAATAGTTAAATAACAAAATAATAAAAAATCTGTTTTTTAAACATTTTCAAAATAAGATTTGTACTGTACAGGCGGCTCAACATTAAATAAATGTCTGTAAAGGTCAACAAAGTAATCATCCGTCATACTGGCTATATAATCTGTAATCACATCGTCTGTGCTGCTGTGAGCAAGATAATCCCAGCCGTTAAAGCGGTTTGCATTGTTCACGTAATCGATATGATGCGTAAATACAGGCGAATTTTTGTTTCCGTTGACAAAATCCTGTCTGAGACGCTTGTATATCTTTTCAAACATAGGTTGTATACCGTTTGTGTAAATTTCAGATACCTTTGGATTATTATATATGATTTGGTAGTTATCCCTTTTGCTCTCTCTAAGCGCTGAAAAATGCTTTTCGTCAAGCATTATGTAGGGTTTTCCGTAGCTGTTTTCAACAATATTTACAATAAGGTTGTTTATAATCGGCGCATTATACCGGCCTATCTCGTTTTCATCGAAGACCTCCTCACTCTCAATAAGGTTGGTTTTAATAGCGTCTTGCCTGTCCTTCCCGATATACGCAATCATATCGGAAATACGCACGACGCAGCCCTCCAATGTTGACGGTATAAGACGTTTTATCGCTGTTTTGTCTGTGTAGCACTCCTCCACCTTTTTGTCAAACTCGTCAAAATCCGTAAGCGTTACGGGGCGGTATTCCTTGCACTCAAACTCGCCGTTGTGGCAAAGTATTCCGTCGAGCGTCTGCAGGCTTATGTTGAGCGGAAATATCTTGTCTAAAACACGTACTGAATGAACGTTATGATTAAAGTATCTGCCGGTTTCGGCGTTGTAAAGCTCGTTTAAAAAACGTTCACCGGCGTGTCCGAACGGAGTGTGTCCTATGTCGTGGCCAAGGGCAATCGCTTCTATAAGGTCAAGATCAAGACCTAAGAGTTTACCTATATTGCGGCTTATACGGGAAACAAGCTGCACGTGCAGCGCGCGGTGTGAAATATCATCATTTTTGTAAAGCGAAAAAACCTGCGTTTTGTCCGCATAACGGTTATAGTACGGGCTGTGCATTATCTTTTCGGCGTCGCGCACAAACGCGCCGCGCCAAAGACGCGCTTTGTCGTGCTCCTTATTCTCGCGGCGTATAGCCTTGTCCTCAAAGCCGTGACCGTTAAAAATCTCCTTATTTATTCTTTCCTGCAGTTCTTCAGAGAGTTCTTCGTAGTTCAGCATATATTACCTCCGCTGTTTTGATAGGTGTATTTTAACACAATTTACTTAATATAACAAGTATTTTGTACGGCAAAACACGTTATTTTAGCATTGTTTTTTTCAGATTTCTATGATACAATTAAAATGATAACTTTCTGGAGGAATGAAAATGGATATAAAAAAAATAAAGTTTGCGCGCGGAATTCTTACCGTTCCCGGCGACAAGTCCATCTCACACCGCGCAGTTATGCTAGGCTCGCTTGCAAGCGGCACTACGGAAATTACCGGCTTTCTGCAGGGCGCGGACTGTCTTTCAACTATAGATTGCTTTCGGAATATGGGTATTAACATAGATGTAAACGGCGAAAATGTCACGGTTCGCGGTAACGGTCTTTACGGTCTGAAAAAACCGGAAATGACACTTTATACCGGCAACAGCGGCACAACAACGCGCCTTCTTTGCGGTATACTCTCGGCGCAGCCGTTTGATACCGAAATAACAGGTGACGCGTCGATTTGCAAAAGACCTATGGGACGTGTTACAAAGCCGCTTTCTCTTATGGGCGCGCGGATTGATAATGAATACTGCCCTCTTTACATACACGGCACACAGCTTCACGGCATTGACTACAAAATGCCGGTAGCCTCGGCGCAGGTCAAGACAGCGATTTTATTAGCCGGACTTTACGCTGACGGTGAAACGATAGTAAGGGAAACAGAAAAGTCGCGCGATCATACAGAGCTTATGCTTGGCGCTATGGGCGCCGATATAAGCGTTAACGGACTTGATGTCACGGTTAGGAAAACAGATAGCTTATCATCTGTTAAGGCGGATGTACCCGGCGATATTTCCTCGGCGGCATTCTTTATGGTTTTGGGTGCTGTTATGCCGAACAGCGAAATTACGATCAGAAACGTCGGGATAAATCCCACAAGGACAGGTATTATTGATGTTTTAAGGGATATGGGCGCGGATTTAAGTATTGAAAATGTCCGCATTAGCGCGGGCGAAAGCGTGGCGGATATTACCGTAAAATCAAGCGCGCTGCGCGGCGCAACGGTTGAGGGTGCGATTATCCCCCGCCTTATTGATGAACTCCCGGTTATAGCTGTTGCGGCGGCTGTGGCGGACGGTGAAACGGTTATAAAGGACGCTGCGGAACTCAAAGTCAAGGAAACAAACCGTATACGCGCGGTAGTTGACGAATTTAAAAAGTGCGGCATCGATATTACCGAAACAGACGACGGTATGATAATACGCGGCGGCAAAGCCATACGCGGCGCGGACTTTAAAACCTACGGCGACCACAGAATGGCTATGAGCCTTACCGTTCTTGCCCAGCTTGCAGACGGCGGTTCAACAATTGATGACGCTGAATGTGTGAATATTTCATATCCCGGCTTTTTTGAAAACTTTTACTCACTCGGAAAATAAATGAGGTGGAATTTTATGCGGACAATAAAAATTGCGCTTATGGCAATGGCGGCTGTGGCAGCGCTTGCAGTAACGGCATATGCCGATGCGCTTGACAGACCCGACTTTGATACAAGTTCTGTGCTTGTAATTACAAAGCCCAGCTACGGTTTGTTTAAGCTGCAATCGACAAATAATGACAGCGCTGTTTTTGACGAGCTTGGATTTACGGAAGTTAAGCACGTCGCTTCACTGCCTGCAATGGGTAATAAATCCGGCTTTTCGCTGTTCTCTGCTTCTGCCGTCGGTGAAAAAGAGATATTGAAGCTGTCACTGTCCGAGCCGGGAGAAGAAAATGTCCTTCTTGCTGTGGACAAGCTGAATGAATCCGGCGCGGTAAGTGTCGCGCAGCCGAACTACCTCTATCAACTTGATGACGGTTTTCAGGTAGCCAGCGTGCCAAACGATCAGTTTTATGAGGGATTTCAGGATTCTCTGCGTGTAGTCGGCGCTGAAGAAGTATG
The DNA here is from genome assembly GCA_017406485.1 of Clostridia bacterium. Classification (GTDB taxonomy): domain Bacteria; phylum Bacillota; class Clostridia; order UBA1381; family UBA1381; genus Hominilimicola. The sequence continues at coordinate 2,916 of JAFQYK010000141.1, read as the reverse complement.
GGATTATAATATAAATTGTTCCAATGTTAAAATCGGTATTCTTGACAGCGGCCTTATGCGCGAACACGAGGATTTGGCTGATAATATTTGGGAAAACCCCGGTGAAATTCCGGGTAACGGTGTTGATGATGACGGTAACGGCTACATAGACGACGCGCACGGCTGGGATTTCACGACCGCGTCAAGCAATAATAATGACCCGACCAATCCCGTTGACCCATACTACACCCCATGTTTACAGAAAAAACAAGGTCACGGAACGCACGTTGCAGGTATTGCGGATGCCGTTACAAATAACGAGTGCGGAATTGCCTCGCTTGCCGGAAATGCTAAGCTCATCGGAATTCGCGTCTATGATGATCGTGGAGGCAGTTCTTCTGAATATATAAGCGCAGGACTGGTTTATGCCGGCATTATAGGCTGTGATATAGCTAACTGTAGCTGGGGCGCTTACGGTAACGATTACGACACTATAATGCTTGAGGCAATCAATAGCTGTCCCGATACACTTTTCGTATGCGCAGCAGGTAATGACCAGAAGTGTGTTGATGCATCCCCCTGGCTGATACGTCCCGGAACCTTATGCCTTGACAATACAATGTGTATCGCATCAAGCGCGGCTGACGATACATTATCATATTTTTCAAATTACGGCACTACTAACATTGACCTCGCCGCACCGGGCGAAAATGCGCCCGGCGAAGAGATATACAGCACCGGAAACGCTTACTATAGCCCAAGCAGCTATATGGAGTTTATGGGTACCTCGCAGGCCGCTCCGCTCGTTTCAAGCGCGGCGGCGGTGCTTAAAGCAAGACATCCTTCACTTACTCCGAAGGATTTGAAAAAATATCTTATTGCCGGCTGTGACACACCGTCTACGCTTACATACACTGACACCAACAAGTACGTCCGCAGAGTAACAGGAAACCGCAGACTTAATGCCGCATACAGTATTTACCTTGCTGATATGGATTTGCTGGATACTGTTGAAACGCCGGTTATATCTGTTGAGCAGCTTGAAGAGGGCGGCAAGGAGATTGCAATATCATGCGGAACAAGCGGAGCAGATATATACTACACTACAGACGGCAGCGAACCGACAAAAAGCTCTGTTCCCTATACCGAGCCGTTTGTGGTTGAGAAAAATACAAGAATATGGGCGGCTGCATTTAAGGATTTGATGAATTCGAGTGATATTGCGCGCGCGAATATTACGTTCCCGACTGTAAGCACACCTGTAATTTCCGTCGAAGAAGCCGCGGACGGTTATCTTGTCACATTAGAGTGCGAAACGGAGGGCGCAGAAATTTATTATTCCACCGATGACACGCTTGATACAGAACCTATACCATATTCAGCGCCGTTTATAATTGATGAGTTGGTGACGGTTAAAGCACAGGCATATAAGCAGTATTTTAATGACAGCGAGGTTGCTGAGTATACGCCGGTCAAGACAAAAACTCCATTGATTACCGTTACCGATATGGACTCAGGTCAAAAGCAGGCTGTGATTACCTCTGAAACGGACGGCGCGGATATTTACTTTACAACCGACGGCACCGTTCCGACTGACAACAGTTCAAAATATACCGCTCCTGTAGTTATCAGCGAGGATACGGTTTTAAAGGCGGTTGCATTTAAACAGGGCTATTTAAAGAGTGATGTTATTTCCGAGGATATTTTAATGCCGTATGTCAAGCCCCCGGTTATAAGAGTTACAGAGACTATGTCCGGTCAGAAGTTTGCCACAATCACTTGTGATACAGACGGCGCCCAAATCTACTACACGCTTGATGGCACCGAACCTACGGATGAGTCAACGCTATATATCGCTCCGTTTATGCTGGAGCAGGACTGCGTTATTAAGTCCTTTGCATTAAAGCAGTATATGAACGACAGTGCCGTTGCCACAAACAATACCGAACTAAAAAAAGTTGAAACGCCCGAAATTACCTTGCAGGATGAATACGGCGGCGTTATAGTTTCCCTGACCTGTCCGACTGAAAATGCAAAGATTTACTACTCGCTTTCAGACAGTGCTGACGCGGAACTTATGCTGTACAACGGAAAATTTTTTATCTCGTCCGACACTGCGCTCAACGTGGTAGCAAAAAAGGAGTTTATGAACGACAGCGAGATTGTGAGCCGCAGCATTTCCGTGCCGCAGCTTAGCGCTCCGACAGCCGATGTTCCCGGCGGCAGCGTTCAGATCGGCACAAGCGTGACGCTAAGCTCAGATACTGACGAGGCGGAGATTTACTACACGCTTGACGGCTCGGAGCCGACGGTTGCAAGCGCGCGTTATATAAATTCAATAGTAATAACTGACGCGATTACTATAAAGGCTATCGCGGCAAAGAAAGGCTATATAACAAGCGATGTTATAACTTATCAGTACTTACCGACCGATGTTGATATTATTAAAAACACTGTAACTCTCAAAGACGGGAACGGAACAAATATAGACATCGGAGATACTCCTACGGAAATAAACGCTCGTGTGATATTTGATTACGCCGGTATAGATTTTGATGACAGTAAAAAGGCCGGGCTTGAAAATCTGCGGTTTATTATAGCCGTTTATACAGACGGTAACCGTCTTGCGGGAATTATGAATATGACGCCTGACCTTGACACACTTTCACCGCTTGAAGCTAAACTGACTCTTGACGGAAGTACAAGGGTAAGCAAGGTGAATATGCTTTATTGGAACGGGCTTAATAATATGAAACCGCTGAGGGATACCAAAACTATAATAGAATAAAGAAATACAAAGGGGCTGTTGCAAATGAGTGAAAATTTCCCACTCATTTGCACAGTTCCTTTATTTTTCCGTAATTTTAGGTTTTCAACAGTATTTTGCCTAAAAAATGGTACACAAAATCAAGCATTGCCTTTATCTAATGCTTTTGT
>JAFQYK010000140.1 GCA_017406485.1 Clostridia bacterium | reverse complement strand
TTTATAAATGGGAGTTTGGCATCAAATTTTTCTCCGGTAAATATATCAACAAAATCACATTCCCCATGTGATTGCTCATTATGGTCTAAACGCTTATACTGACCTGGAAATGACTTTGTTGAGAGATTCATTATGTTTAATATAACATTTTCGTAATTGCCACTCTTGATTATAGTGGCAAAGTTGGAATTTACCGTAGGATATGTTTCTATTATCATTATTTTGCTCCGATATACAAGATTTGAATTATTTTCATATATTTTATCACAAAGGTATTGAATAGTCAATTTTTTACCTATATTTACAATTGTCGTACTGCATACAAACAGCTTGTGAAAAGATGTATCCGTGAATTTGAAAATCAGAACGGCGAAATAACGGATGAAATGATACAGGAAATGTACGGAAACAACTAAAAATAAGTAATCAATCTAAATTTAGGTTGGTGACTTGTTTGTTATAAGCTCAAAACAATTGACGCCGTTCAATCACTTGCCAAAGTGAAAACAACAGCCCTTGCATAATGCTTGGGCTGTTTTTGTGGTTAATCAATCTTATATATTATACTTTTCCGCAAGACGTTCTATTGCTTCCTCAACTGTGAATGTCGGTTCGCCGTTAAACTTCTGTTTAAATAGAGTTCGAATATTGCAAATATTTGCCTGTTATGCTACAATAAAAATAATATCACATAAGGAGTTGGGTACAAATGAAAAAACTTTTAATACCTATTTGTATTATAGCGAGTTTATTGCCGTCTTCGCATACATCTGATGAAGACTTTGTAAGTGTGACCAATGACTATAAGTCGGTAGTAATTTCTACTGCAAGTCCTACAGCCGCCGCAACTATAAAGCCATCTCCAACGGTTAAGCCGACTCCGACACCCACTGTAAAGCCATCTCCCACTCCGACCCCTTCGCCCTCGCCCACACCTGAACCGACAGTGACAATGTACGCACCCGACGGAAGAACGATAGATGTTGTGAAATCAGAAGAAGAAGCGTATAAGAATGTTGGTTGGTACCCTGAACCTGTGACAGTTATGTATGCCCCTGACGGCCGAACGAGATATACTCTTAATTCTGAAATTGAAGCATACAAAAATGTCGGCTGGTATTTAGAACCTGTTACGCTTATGTACGCCGCTGACGGCCGAACGAGATATACTCTTAATTCTGAAATTGAGGCGTACAAAAATGTTGGCTGGTATTCAGAACCTGTGACGCTTATGTATGCTCCTGACGGCAGAACAAGATATACTCTTAATTCCGAAATTGAAGCATACAAAAAAGTAGGCTGGTTTACCGAACCCACTGTAAAAATGTATGCCGCCGATGGCAGAACTATATATGTCGGAAAATCCGAAGTCGATGCATATAAGAAAGTAAACTGGTACACCGAACCATATACGCCTCCGGAAACAAGCTCATCGTCGAGTTCCGGTTCTCACGTATCAAGCAATGACGACCAAAGCAGCAAAACCGTGTACATTACCCCAAGCGGAAAACGCTATCATTACAGCAAAAGATGCGCCGGCAAGAATGCAATAGCAACCACTAAATCAGACGCTTTAGCCAGCGGCAGAGACGCCTGCAAGAAATGTGCTTATTAAAATCATAAATAAAGAAACCGTAAATTCAGTTGCGAAACTTTAAGTATCTCTTGATAAATTAGCGTAATTATGCTAAAATATAATTATAAACAATTGAGGAGGGATTTTCTATGAAGTCAATAAGACCCGTTTCTGACCTTCGTAACAGCTTTGCTGACATTTCAAAAACTGTACATGAAACACAGCAGCCTGTCTTTTTAACAAAGAATGGTTTTGGTGATATGGTAGTTATGAGTATGGAAGCGTACGAGAATCTCCAATTTGAGAGCGAGGTATATTTTAAGCTCAAAGAAGCGGAATTTGAAGCCGAGATGTCAAACAAAAGGTATTCCTCAAAGGATGTATTGAAAAGTATGCGCGAAGCAATCGGAGCTGAGGCTGATGTATGAATTAGAGTATCAGCCATTGGCGCAGCAAGACATGGTAAATATTGTAGGTTATATAAGCAAGACGCTTCACAACCCTGCAGCAGCAGAACGATTGGCAAAAGCTTTTATTGACGAAGCGGAAGCAATAAGAGAGTTTCCTTATTCTATGCCTGCTTACCATCCTATAAGACCCATCAAGTATGAATACAGAAAACTGATTGTCAAGAATTACGTTATGTTTTACCGCGTCGATGAGGCAGAAAAGCTCATAACTATTGCGAGAGTTGTATATGCAAAAGTGATTACGGACAGAAACTAATCTGACAAACTGATTTTTAAAATAAATAACAAGGGCGGATAAATATGAGTGAGAGAGAAATAGCGATTACGGAAATCGGTGCAATATCAATAGGTCAGACGGAAAATGCGGAAGGCGGTACGGGCTGCACTGTGTTTATCAGCAAGGACGGTATGTGTGCAGGACTTGATGTACGCGGCGGCGGACCTGCATCGCGAGAAACGGAGCTTTTAAATCCCCTTGCGGCGGCACAGAGTATCCACGCTATTGTGCTTGCCGGAGGAAGCGCTTACGGTCTTGGCGCGGCGGACGGCGTTATGCGGTATTTAGAGGAGAAAAATATCGGATTAGATACCGGTATCGCAAGAGTACCGCTCGTGGTTCAGTCGGATTTGTTCGATCTTGCTGTTGGTGACAAATCTGCGCGTCCCAATGCTGAAATGGGTTATGAGGCGGCGCGTCTTGCGCTTGAAGCCCCCAATTACAAGGACGGTAATTTTGGTGCTGGATGCGGCGCAACCGTAGGCAAGATTG
>JAFQYK010000139.1 GCA_017406485.1 Clostridia bacterium | reverse complement strand
TTATCCCATACCGAGGGAAGCGCGGGGAGAATGTATATCGCGCCTGTCTGCGACTGCATTAAAAGCTCCATAACGCCTGCCGCTGAGCCGAAGTTTCCGTCAATCTGGAACGGAGCGTGTGTGTCGAAAAGGTTTGAATAGGTCTTTTTTGCAAGCTGATAACGGAAGAGTTCGAGCGCCTTGTCGCCCTCCAGCGTTCTCGCCCAGAGAAGGAATTTATTTGAGCAGGACCAGCCTGTTGAATCATCGCCGCGATTTTCAAGCACGACCTTTGCGCCGTTTAAGTATTCGGGCGTGTCGCGTGTTATAAGCGTGCCGGGATACAAGCCTACAAGGTGAGAGATATGTCTGTGTACGGGATCGCCTAAGGTTGTACCGTCTGCGGCGGTGTTGTAACGTACCTCCTGCTTCCACTCCTTTATCTCGCCGTCCGCGCCAAGCTCTACCGGTGTTTCAAGATGGTTTCTTATCTCCTTCCACGCGGCAACCTTATCACTGTCAATACCGAGTGTTTCCGCCGCCGCGATTGTGTAGTCGTACATACCGGCAACAAGCTGCAGGTCGTACTTTATACCCTCACCTGTCGGACCATGCTCCGGTGAGCGTCCCTCCCAGGTGGTGTAGTAGTAGCCGTCGGGGTAATTTTCCGTATCGTCTGTTGTCTTTTTCTCGTTTGTGTACAGATATTGCGTGTAGAAGTTCGCCATTTTACGCATTATCGGGTATATGTCGTTTTGAAGCAGCGTCTTGTCGCCTGTGGTTTGGTATAAATCCCAAAGGTTATACGAAAGCCAAGCCGTGTTTCCTGCCGACTGTATGCTTGTTGAGCCTGTGAGGTCGGTCGTTCCCATAATTGCCTGCTTGGTGTGCATTATAAATACATCGTCCTTGCTGTCCGCGCTATCGGCAAATGTCATTATCTTTGTCGCCGGATTAAAGGTGTAGGACTTGGGCGTAACGCCATAGTAGTTTTTCGCCGTAATTGTTCCGGCAGGGATTTGTGAGTTGAACCAACGGATAAGCGACTTGCCGCTGTCAAGAAGATTTGCGCCGCCGGCGAACCAGTAGTTCATCTCCATATTGATGTTTATGCAGTAGCACGAGCCCCATATCTCCGCCGTTGACTGGCACCATTTACCCTGCAGGTTTGCCGGCATGGTGTTCGAGCGCGAGGAGGAAATCATCATATAGCGTGCGTAGTTATAATGCAGCTCCTCAAGGTGCTTGTCGAGTTTTTTATAATCGGCTTCGGTGTAGGCAACATTTGTTTTGCCGTCTTCCGTTTTTGTGCCGATAACTTTGTCATACGATTTCTGCAGTTCATCGGTCGGCGTAGTGCAAACCTCGTCATCATCGGTGAGTGAGAATTTAACTGTGTCAAACTGCGATTTATAGTCAGCGATATGCTCCGTCTTCAGCGCGTCATATGTCATTTCCGACGCGCCGTTTATGCGTGCTGCCGCTTTATTTATTGCCGCCTGTACGCCCTGTGTACTCTTGTACGGTGTCTTGCTTGTGTCAGTCGGGTTAAACTGATCTTTATCATAGTCGGTTGCCGCCGCGACGAGGATTGTAACGGCGTTTGCGTTTTCTACCCTTACGGTGTTGTAGCCGTCTGTAACCGTGCCTCCGTCAGCGATAACCTTAATCTTTGTGCAGTATTCAAGGTCGCTTTCCTGATTCCATGCCGCGTTACCGCCTGATGAGTACGGCTCGCTGTCCTTTAGCTTTCCTACAATGGTAATCTCGCCGTTGTTTACCGTCACATTTCCCGGGTGCATTGAAACGGGGTTTACATCAAAGGTGAGCGCATTATCCTTGTCGGCAGTATAGCGGATAGCTACAACCTCCTTGGGATATGAAGCGAAATATTCACGGCTGTATTTTGTGCCGTCATACTCGTACTGTACGTGAGCGGTCGCGTTGTCAAGGTTCAAATCGCGGTAGTAGTTTTTAATCTGAGCGTTCTTAGGCATATTCATATCAACAAACAGATTACCGACGCTCATATAACCGTTTATGCCCTCGCTCATATTTTTGTTGACGTTGTTCGCAGCCACGCTTGTCTGCACGCCGCGGTAGCCTGCCGCCCAGAAGGTTTCCTCGTTAAGCTGTATCTGATCCTTGTCGGGAAGTCCGAACAGCATCGCGCCCATATAGCCGTT
>JAFQYK010000138.1 GCA_017406485.1 Clostridia bacterium | reverse complement strand
GCTGCTTGTTATCGCGCGGTCTTGCGGTAATGAAAATCGTGTTGTCCTTTCTGCCCGCCTTAACGCGCGTGTTTAAAGCTGCGGCGGACATTTTCGCAAGCTCGTCCTCACCGGCGAAGGTGTAGCCGTAGGTCACGGCCGCCTTGTCGGCGCGCTTGACCTTTTCCTCCGCATCAGCGGTTAAATCTGTTCTGAAAATAAGCGGCGTTTCATACTTTGCGGAAACGTAGGTATACGCGCCGCTGCCGTCCGGCGTGTTGGACGGTGGCAGCATAAGCATACCGTTTTTGAGGTAAAACGGCGTTAAAAGCGAATACTCCGCGCCGCTGCCGGCATTTGCGCCGCTGCCGGGAAAACGCGCGCCGCTGTTATACAAAATATTCGCGTCATACTCAGCGGCAAACGTTCCGTTATAGCCCGCGACATTGTCATAATGAGTGTCATATCCAACCTTGCTCACCGCGCCGCCGTGCTGCGATGCGCCGAGCGGAAATTCCTGCTCGTACGCGTCAAAGGCGTTTTTGTGGTACGCGATTTCGCGCGCGTCGTGGTAGGGGTCGGCGTACTCGTGTGTTAAAACGCTTGCGCCGATGTAGATATTGCGCTCGTTAAAGTCACTCCAGGCAGACGCAAGCTGCTCGCGGTAAGGGAAATATTTGCTGTCAATGGGAATAGCCATACCGTATTCAAGGCTGCCGCAGATAAGGTCAAGCTTTCTGTCGCCGTTTAAATCGTAGAAGCGCGGCACGCAGTTCCCGCCAAATTTCAAGTTGTCGTTTCCGTCGCTGTTGCACTCCGTTCCGGTCATATAAAATTCAATCTTGTTGCCGAAAATCCCGATATAACCTTCCCTCGTGCCGGCGTAAAGCTCGGCTCTGCCGTCACTGTCGGTATCGGCAATACACGGCGCGCACCAGCTTGTCAGCGTTTCATAGGTGTTGTAGCCGGAATATTCTGTGCCGCTTAGAGAAGCGTCACCGTAGTAAACGCGCAGCTCGCCCGTCGCGGAGCCTACGGCTATATCCATAATACCGTCGCCGTTTAAATCACCTGCCGAGGGCATTGAGTCGGTTAAGTCTGTATTTAAAATTGCGCCCTGGTTTTCCAGCGTCATATTGTCAAGAATTTTATAAAGGCGCACCGTTCCGTTTTCGCTGCCGCAAAGAAGCTCGTCCTTTCCGTCACCGTCAAAATCTGCAAGACACGGTGATGAGTACGCGCCGGCGCTTACCGGTTCGCCGTTTGTATCCGTCAGTTTCACCGCTTCTTTAAGCTCGTAGTTATCTCTCATTCCAATGCCTTCATAATAATAAATAAATCCGTCTGAGCTGCCGCAGATCAAATCCGGTTTTCCGTCCTTGTTTATGTCGCACGGATATGGATAGGCGCGGCCGTTTTCGTTTTGAGAAAGCTCAAGCCACTTTCCGCCGCTTACAAAATGCGTGCCGCTTGAATAGGCGTTTTCGTACCTGTCATTCTCGTAACCGTTACCGCCCAAAAGATATGTCACGCTCTCGGCGCGGTAGTTTTTGTACGGATTTCTTACATAATTAAATGAGCCTATCTGTCCGTAACGCTCGCACACCGCCTCAAAATCAGCGGCGGTGTTTTGTTCAATGTCCGTTAAATCCGAAACGTCAACGCTCCACGCAGCGGCGGCGGTGCCGTTGGAGCCGTAGGTAGTTTCTATTGCGTAGCCGTATTTTTTCAGTGAAACAAATTCCGCGAAATAGTCGCGCATAAGATTCGCCGCGCCGACCGCCGAAGGTGCGAGCGGCTCGCCGGTGTCCATAGGCGACAGGTTGCCCGCGGTAAAGCCGTTCGGGAGAAGCGGATTTGTGAAGAAAACATAGCCTATGCCGTACTGGTTCAGCGTGTAAATTCCAAGACCGTCATACGAGGTCACCGTCTGCGCCGTTGAGGGAATTACGCCGACGCCGTATTGCTTGTATCGGAGGGTGTCCTGGTAATTGGAATAATTCTTGTAAAGATCGCAGAAATCCCATATAAGACCCTGAATTTTTGTGATGCCGTTTTCGGATAAGTTCGGGTAGTCCATATTTACCGGGCAGCCGTCAACATAGGCAAAGTCTGACGCGCCGATAAACTCCCTGGAAAATAAATCATACGTTTCGTTGTCAAG
>JAFQYK010000137.1 GCA_017406485.1 Clostridia bacterium | reverse complement strand
GTCACGAGTAAATCAAGTATCTGACCGTAGCTCATACCGTTTTCAATCGTAGCTTGTCCCGGCTGGAGCTTACCGTCATAGCCGCTTAATTTGGACTGGAGCAGGAACAGGAACGGATATTTGACAATGCCCATACCGTTTAATCTGTCAGCAACGGATTGTGTGCTTTCGCCGTCTTTTACCTCCAGCGTCACCGAACCGCCCTCGACTGTTACGCTTCCTGCCTCTCTTAATACTATGCCCGCACCTACAAGACATAATACCACAAGTATCGTTATTATTATAATGGGTATCTTCCATTTTCCCCGTTTGCTCTCGTGTACCTTGACTGCCATAAATCAAACATCCTTTCATTTTGCTCGGGAATTAGCGAGCTTTGCATAGCAAAGCGGCGTAGTTTAGAATGAACCGCGTTTGCATCCCTTAAAAATCAAAATATTCTTCATAATTGTATAATAAATTCTATATTTCGTCAAGCTATGTACTTATAGCGTAAATTTTGTTGTAAAAGTGCAAAGTTTATGTTACAATATTTCAAAAGGGAAACAGGAGGAAATGATAATGAAAAAGTTGATTGCGGCTATTCTTTCGGCAATGCTTATAGGCAGCGCGGCGTATGCGGCTCCGTTTTACACCGGCGGCGATATGACAGAGGTAACGTACATAGAGGATTTGGGCGGTGAATATAAGGACACAAGCGGCGATAAGGTTGACCCGTTTAAGTTTATGTCATCACACGGCGTAAATATGGCGCGTATCCGTTTAAGCAACAACCCGGGAAAGGGCACGGGCGACGGCACGTATTATCTGCCCGAGGGCTATCAGGACGAGGCGGACACGCTTTCGCTTGCCAAACGCGCAAAGGATGCCGGTATGGCTATTCAGTACACCTTTAACTATTCCGATTACTGGTCAAACGGCGAACGACAAATAATACCGTCCGAGTGGGTCAAGCAAATCAAGGCTGATTTGGGATATGACGTTAAGGATGTGAAGTTTTTAAAGTCAATGACCGACGCGCAAAAGAAGGAAATACAGTCCAAGCTCGGCGATATAGTCTACGCGTACACGCTTGACATAATGCAAAAGCTCGCGGCGCAGGACACCGTTCCCGAATATGTTTCACTCGGCAACGAGATAAACGGCGGTATGTTTTTCCCGTTTGCGAACACGTATGACGCGAATATGAACGCCGGCCGTTTCGAGCTTGTATTTGATGAGAATAAGGACGAGGAAAATGATGTTAAGTGCGCTGAGGACTGGAACGCTCTCGCGGCAATCTTAAACCGCGGCTATGACGCCGTTAAGGAAATCGCGTCCGATACGCAGGTCGTTATCCATCTTGCAAACGGTTCAAACGAGGGTGTGTTTAACTGGTTCTTTGACAAATACATAGCGGCAGGCGGTAAATTCGACACCATAGGCGCATCATATTATCCTGCGTGGTCGCATAACACTATTGAAACGCTCGTCACGTTTTGCAACAACATCAGCGCAAAATATGACCGCGATATACTTATAATGGAAACAGGCTACAACTGGACGATAAATAAGAAAAACGGCTACGGCGGCCAGCTTACCCCGACCGATGACGATCCGAAAAACGCCGAGGGCTATGAGGAAAAATATCCGTTTACGCCTGCCGGACAGCTTGATTTTCTCGCGGACTTGTTTGACGCATTGAAATCGGTTGATAACGGAAGATGTGCGGGCGTACTCTATTGGGATCCGTGTATGATACACGTTGAGGACAGCGAAAACCCGAACGAATCGCTCTCCGGCTGGGCGTATAACGAAAGCGACGATAAGCCGGCGGGAAACGTTGTCGAAAACACAACGCTCTTTGACTTTGACGGAAAGGCACTCCCTGCATTTGAAGCGTTTATGGGATTAAGACCGGACCGTAACAAGTACATAGCGGTTTACTATGACGATAACAACAATGTTATAGACGTTAAAAACGCAGGAGCGCCGCCTGATTCAAAAAGAGTCAAGGTATATGCATGGAACGGTGAGGAATTAAATTTCTACGGTAAAAATTGGTAAATGACAGCCGGCGCACACGCGCCGGTTATTTTTTTGTGCTGTTTCTCTTATCAATTGCCCGGTTTCTTCAGTTGATTATAAATTTCCGTAACGCCGAACGCCTCGCGCGCCTCGGGGGTCATTTTTTCGAGCAGCTCAAGAATGTTGTTCTCGTTTGAATTTTGCAGCATTGTCGAGGTAATATCGCCGTCCTTGATGTATAAATCGGGATTTACAGCGGAGGAGCCTTCGCGCGCGTAAGTCATCGTTACCGGCGTACCTTCATAGTTCCAGTACAGCGTGAAATAATTGTCCTCAAGTACCGCGGTATGCCCCTTTGAAACTCCGCCCTCCGGCACCCATATTGTAACAAGGGTATCATTCTTTTCCCACTTGTAATCCTCGTGTTCGTTGTCAAGAGTAAACGTGGTCATACCGTTATCCTTGAATTCAAAGGACATCTTCGTTTCCGCATCCTCCGGCAGCATTTTAACTCCTAAATAATCATAGGTGACAAGCACCCACTTGCCGGCCATAGCTTCCGCGTCCTCCTTGCTTACCTTACTGCCGCCGCACGACGCTAAAAGCACGGCAATAACTGTCATAAGTGTGATAACTGAAAGTAATCTTTTCATAATGATACCTCCTTTGGCTTTAAGCCTGTAAACAGTGTATAGTTCTGCTGTAATGGCATTGATGTAATACTTTAATAATACCATACTCGAAATGATGTGTAAATACTTATAAGCAATTTGTCTGACTTTTTTACAAATAGAAATAACTTTATTATCTTATTGACAGTATAAACAAAAAATGGTAATATAAAAGTTAAGGAATAAATCAAAACAGACAAACAAAAAAAGGGGGGATTTTCTTGTCGAAGAGTGAAAAAGAGCTGCGGTTGAAAAACACTCACGGCTTTGCGTATTACCTAAAGCGTGACTGGCAGCTTTATGTGCTTCTCGCTCTGCCGCTCGCGTTTGCGATATTGTTCAAATACCTGCCTATGACCGGACTTTCCATAGCGTTTTTGGACTATGACGTGACGCGCGGCTTTGCAGGCTCGGATTTTATCGGCTTTGACGCGTTCGCGGAAATCTTTAAAATGAAGGATTTTTATAAGGCGCTCAAAAACACAATCATCTTAAACGGTCTTGATCTGATCATAGGCTTTCCGGCGCCGATTATCTTAGCGATATGCCTTAATGAAATCAAGAACAAATATTTCAAGCGCGTTTCGCAGACGGTTTTGTACCTGCCGCACTTTTTGTCGTGGGTTATCATAGCCGGAATATTCTACCAGTTCCTCTCGCCGGACAGCGGCTACATAAACGTTATAATAAGAAACCTCGGCGGAGAGAGCGTACCGTTCCTCACGGAAAAATGGCATTGGCTTGTGTCGTACTGCTTAATAGGCGTATGGCAGAGTATGGGCTGGGGTACGATTATCTACCTCGCCGCAATAACGGGAGTAAACGCCGATTTGTACGAGGCGGCAAAGGTTGACGGCGCGGGACGCTGGAAGCAGATCTGGCACGTAACGCTCCCCTGTATACGCCCGACAATCGTTGTAATGCTCATAATGAGCCTCGGCAGAATACTCGGAGTTTCGTTCGAGCGTCCGTTTACACTTTCAAACGGTTCGGTTGACGACATTTCATATGTAATATCAATCTTCGTCTACGACTACGGTCTTAAAAACAGCCGCTACAACATAGCGACTGCGGTTGGATTGTTCCAGTCTGTTGTAGGACTTATCTTCGTATTCGCCTCCGACAGATTTGCGAAATCCCTTGGAGAGGAGGGAATAGTATGATAAAGCGTAAACCTTCCGATATTGTTGCGGACGTGCTTATCTACGTCCTGATAACCGTACTGTCCCTTGCGTGCGTGATACCGTTTTTGCAGGTGCTCGCCGTTTCAATAAGCGGCAGCGGCGCGGTAATGGCAAATCAGGTGTTCCTTATCCCCAAGGATATAACGTTTGACGCGTATGTGCAGGTGTTTCAGGACGCTTCGCTGATGAACTCGATGTGGTACTCAATACTTGTGACAATTGCGTTTACGGTTCTCGGTATGTTCCTTACAATCTGCGGCGCGTACGCGCTTTCAAAGAAAAGACTGAAGGGCAGGGGAATAGTCGGCGTAATCTTCCTTATAACGATGTATTTCAGCGCCGGCACAATCCCCGATTACATAGTTTTTAAAGAGCTGAACATTATAAACACCGCCTATGTGCTTATCCTGCCGCTTGCGTTCTCGGCGTACAACCTTATAATTCTGAGAACGTTTATGACAAGCGGCATACCGGCAAGCATTGAGGAGGCGGCTCAGATTGACGGCTGCAATGACTTTATGATACTGTTCCGAATAGTGCTGCCGCTGTCGGTGCCGGTTCTGGCAACACTGACGCTTTTCTACGCGGTCGGCCGCTGGAACAGCTTCCAGGACTCGCTCTATTTCGTAACGAACCCGAAGCTGCAGTTTATCCAGCATAAGCTGAATAATCTCATAAACCCCGTCGGCGCAAACGCGGCGGTGTCGCAGGAAACAGGCGTTGAAAAAATGCAGTAC
>JAFQYK010000015.1 GCA_017406485.1 Clostridia bacterium | reverse complement strand
CGCATGATTTAAATTATCAATAATCTCGTCAATCTTGACCGCATTATCATCTTCATACGAAAGAGCCGCGCCAATTGCAACAAATAACTGTGCATTATCAGGCTTCTTGAAGGATTTTGCGTTATCTTTAAGTGTTTCCTCAAACTGTCTGCGTAGCTGCGGCAAAAAGTGCAAGGGACCGCCAAGGAATACAATGTTACCCTTAATAGGCCGTCCCTGCGCCAGACCGCTTATAGTCTGCGTAACGACCGCCTGCAAAATAGACGCCGCAATATCCTCCTTCGCTGCGCCCTCGTTTAAAAGCGGCTGAACGTCTGACTTTGCAAAAACGCCGCAACGAGCCGCAATGGGGTATATAATCTTATGCTTTTCCGCGAGCGCGTTAAGACCGTCAGCATCTGTCTTTAAAAGAATAGACATCTGATCGATAAACGAACCCGTACCGCCCGCGCAAGTGCCGTTCATACGCTGCTCCAGGCCGCCCGAAAGGTACAAAATCTTCGCGTCCTCGCCGCCAAGCTCGATAACAACATCGGTTTCAGGCATAAACGTCTTAATTGCCTCCTTGTTCGCGATAACCTCCTGAACAAACGGCAAATCAAGCATTTTCGAGAACAAAAGTCCGCCCGAACCCGTTATAGTTACGGTAAATTCATTATCACCGACAACCGGCTTCACCTCTTCAAAGAGCGTCTTAACGGTCTCCTTCGTATCCGAATAATGACGTCTGTACTCTCCGAACAGGACATTATTCTGTTCATCAAGCACCACCAATTTTACAGTAGTCGAGCCGACATCAATACCCATATGTAATCTGCTCATTTATGTATTCCTCCCAAAGTATCAAAAAGGATAAAATAAATCAAATTTCGTCAATTATATTATACTGATTTGATGTGAATTAGTCAAGTGCAAAAATACTTGAAAAATGTCATATTTTGCAACTTAAAATGTGTAATATTGTATTTTACGCGGACATATAATAGTTCTCGGACAGTTTTGCGGAAGGAGCGGAAATGAGATGTACAGCGAAATCCTATACAAAAGAATATGTACAGGCTGTGAGGAAAATGCATATCTTGAATACTATATAATTCCCGAAAGCATATCGGCGGCATACTGCGATTTAAAGTGCTACGGAATAAAGGTTGTGAAAGTAACGTTATATGAAGGCGGCGGAAAGGTTATTGATATGAAGCAGATAAACAATGTGTTTTATCGCGAAAAGGACGCGGCGGAGTTTGCGGAAAGTGCGGCGGTAAATGAGGTTGAACCGGATAAGCTGAGGCGATTTATGGAAAATTATATCCTTGAGGGTCTTGACAGGGCAAGACAGAAGGCATAAAATTACCGCGGAGGATAAATATATGTACCATATAAAAGAAACGATAATAGTTGAGGGAGTGTATGACAAGATAAAGCTGTCGCGTTTTCTTGACGCGGTAATACTGCCGGTACATGGCTTTCAGATTTTTTTAACTCCCGAAACTATGCAGACAATAAAGAAAATGGCGGATAAAACAGGCATAGTCATATTCACCGATTCTGACAGCGCCGGCTTTAAAATACGAAACTACATAAAGCAGTCACTTTCGCCCGAAACGGTAAAGCACGCGTATATACCTGATATTAAAGGCAAGGAAAAACGCAAAGACGAACCGGGCAGGGAGGGGCTTTTGGGCGTTGAAGGCATAAATGACGAAATCCTTTTGGACGCATTAAAAAAGGCGGGATGTGAAATAGACGGAGAAGCGGAAGAAGCAAGGCAGGGCAGGGAAAT
This sequence comes from Clostridia bacterium, assembly GCA_017406485.1. Taxonomy (GTDB): domain Bacteria; phylum Bacillota; class Clostridia; order UBA1381; family UBA1381; genus Hominilimicola. Next base: position 2,947 of record JAFQYK010000015.1, on the reverse strand, counting down.
AACAAAAGCCGACCTATACCGTCTCGGTCTATCCGGCAAAGAGGACAGCGCGGAAAAACGCAGACAGCTTGCAAAAACGCTCGGCATACCGATGAAAATCTCGGCAAATATGCTTCTTGATATGCTAAACCGGCTTGTAAGCTATGAAGAACTCGGTGAACTTGTACAAAACATAAGCGTCCGAACTGAATAAATTTAACAAAAAAGCTATTGACATATCACTCGTAATACTGTAAAATAAAATTACTTTACAGGCTATGGGTGATTTTTATATGGCTAAGGATTTAAGCGTAACAATGCTTCTTGATGTATACGGACAGCTTTTAACGGAAAAGCAGCGTGACGCGATTGATATGTACTATAACGAAGATTTATCGCTTGCAGAGATAGCGGAGGAAATCAGCATAAGCCGCCAGGGTGTGCTTGCTTCAATAAAGCAGGGCGAAAAGCACCTTGAGGAATACGAAAACGCTCTTGGGATTGTAAAGCGTTTTCAAACGATAAGCGGAAAGATCAACGAAATCAACGGAATTTTAGATAAAGCCGTATTTGACGGCAAGGCAAAGGTTAAAGAGTTACTCACGGATATATCTAAGGAGATATAAACAGCGAAAGAACGCAGTTCTTTGCGGTACTATGCGGCTTTGCGCAGCAAAGCTCGCAAGTCCTTGAACGAAGTGAAAGGATGGCTTAATTATGGCATTTGAAAGCTTAGGCGACAAGCTGCAGGGCGTATTTAAAAAGCTCCGCGGCAAGGGCAAGCTCAACGAAAAGGACATAAAAGACGCAATGCGCGAAATAAAGCTCGCGCTTTTGGAAGCGGACGTAAACTTCAAGGTTGTAAAGGAGTTTGTAAACGTTGTTTCCGAAAAGGCTTTGGGCGCGGAGATAATGGAGTCCTTAACACCGGCGCAGCAGCTTGTAAAAATAGTAAATGATGAGCTTACCGAGATGATAGGCGGCGAAGCGGCGCCTTTGATGTTTTCAAGAAAGCCGCCGACGGTCATAATGATGTGCGGTCTGCAGGGCGCCGGTAAAACCACCGCAACAGGCAAGCTTGCACTGAGTCTTAATAAACAGGGCAGACGACCGTTGATGGTAGCCTGCGACGTATACAGACCTGCCGCGGTAAAGCAGCTTCAGGTCTTGGGTAAGCAGGTTCAGATACCGGTATTTGATATGGGAACGGACGTAAGTCCGGTTAAAATCGCAAAGGAGGCCGTTGCACACGCTATTCAGCATGGCAACGACCCTGTAATTCTCGATACGGCAGGACGCTTGCATATAGACGAGGAGCTTATGGACGAGCTTTCCGAAATAAAGAAAGCTGTCGATCCCACGGAAATATTACTTGTAGTTGACGCGATGACCGGTCAGGACGCGGTAAACGTTGCAAAGGCGTTTAACGAACAGCTTGACGTAACGGGCGTAATTCTTTCCAAGCTGGACGGTGACACGCGCGGCGGCGCAGCATTATCGGTAAAGCAGGTAACCGGCAAACCGATAAAGTTCGCGTCGGTAGGCGAGAAGCTAAGTGATTTGGAACAGTTCCACCCCGACAGAATGGCGTCAAGAATACTCGGTATGGGCGACGTTCTTACGCTTATAGATAAAGCGCAGGAAGCGATTGACGAAAAACAGGCGGCGGAGCTTGAAGCGAAGATACGTAAATCTCAGTTTGATTTAAGCGACTTTTTGGAGCAGTTCAAGCAAATTAAGAAAATGGGTTCATTTTCACAGATACTCGGTATGCTGCCCGGTGTTGACAAAAAAATGCTTGAACAGGTTGACACAGAGGAAAACGCAAAGCGTATGGTCAGGATTGAGGCTATTATCCAGTCAATGACAGAGGAGGAACGCCACAAGCCGAATATCATAAACGCGAACCGTAAAATCCGTATTGCAAAGGGCAGCGGCACGCAGGTGCAGGACGTAAACCGTCTTTTAAAGCAGTTTGCCGATATGCAGAAGATGATGAAGCAGCTTAGTGGCGGCAAGCAGCAGAGAATGTTAAAGAGACTGAGAGGCTTCAGATAATTTTGTTCACAAGGTATGAAATATACTTTATGATATATTCTTAACTATTTACAGGAGGTGAAAACACAATGGCAGTAAAAATCAGACTTAGAAGAATGGGCGCTAAGAAGGCTCCTTTCTACAGAGTAGTTGTTGCCGATTCAAGATACCCCAGAAACGGCAGATTTATCGAAGAAGTTGGCACATACAATCCGCTTAAGGATCCCGCTGAGGTAAACATCGACGGCGAGGCGGTTAAGAAGTGGATTGCAAACGGTGCTCAGCCTACCGATACTGTTAAGGCTCTTTTGAAGAAGTCTAACATTATCGAGTAATGGAGGATCATTCAAATGAAAGAAGTATTGGAAGCAATAGCAAAATCACTTGTCGATAATCCCGACGAGGTAAATGTAACCGAAATCATAAACGAGGACGGTACAGTTACCTTAGAGCTCAGAGTAGCGCCGGCGGATATGGGCAAGGTGATAGGCAAGCAGGGCAGAATTGCAAAAGCAATCCGCACTGTTGTCAAAGCGGCGGCAAGCAACGAAAACAAAAAGGTTTCCGTCGATATTATTTAATGGGATAAAAGGGGCTTGCGACTGTAAGCCCTTTTTTGCACATTCAGGAAAGGAAAAATAAAATGGATTTGCTTGAAGTCGGAAAAATAGTGAATACACACGGACTGCGGGGCGAGGTCAAGGTTGTACCGTGGACGGACTACCCCGAGCAGTTTGAAGATATAGAAACAGTATACCGCAAGACAAAAACGGACTATGAAAAGCTCACAATACGCGGTATCAAATACCAAAAGGGCAACATCATCCTCCGTTTTGCCGAGATAACGGACATAAACGAAGCGGAAAAGTACAAAAACCAAATACTGTACGCCGAGCGTGACGATTTGGGCGAGCTGCCCGAGGGCGTGTAT
>JAFQYK010000136.1 GCA_017406485.1 Clostridia bacterium | reverse complement strand
TATGTTCTTATAACAATATTGTCAATTTCGAAATTTGCATTATATCTTCCTGTTTTAAAAATAAGATTTGTAAGCTTTCCGGCTTTCGTTCCCGATATTATAACGTTGGGACTGTATAACGTTTCTGTCTTTGCCTTATTTAAAACTTTCAGATGTGTGTCGCCGTCTTTATATGTAATTATATAATGATACCACGTGGAAGTGGATGTGTTGCCATCCGTGGAACCATTAGTGGCAAATATCAGCTTATCCTCTGCACTTCCGTTTATATACCAGTCGGTGCTGCTATTGCTTCCCTGAAGCTTCAGTAAATAGCCATCAGCAGTATCTATCTCTAATGATGATGACAGATCACCACTTGACGCTCCCAGTGCCATATCAAATTCCATTACGTAATCAGTCTGATCCGCAACATAAGAACTAAAGCTTGGTGACTTTAGCCACATACCACTGTTGTTTCGCGTAGTCATATCAACGCCAAGCCATTTATCTCCGGCACCATCATCCATAAGTACCGGCTTGTATCTGACTTCAACATTTTCTGTATTTCCATCGCCTGCATTAACTTGCTTCCAGTCCGATACTGTTGCTGCACTGTTAAAATCCTGCGAATACAGAGTTGCTGCGCTTGCCGAAAACACAAGCTGAAGCTGTAGCGTCATCATAATTGAAAGCAACATACTGATTGGAATTTTCTTCATAACGCTTCCTCCCCCAAGTTGTAACATTATATATAATTTTATAACATTTTTTTGAAATTCTCAACAATAACACTTATTTTATCCGCTTGCATTATCTACAAAATGCTATCTTATTTTTTGTACAACATAACTATTCTGCGCTGCTACCGACTTTTTGGCAGCAATTGCTGTCATCACCTTTGTATCATCAAATATCTTTTTACACATATCTCCTTGTATTATATGGATATACAATAAAGAACCCTCCCATATGGGAAGGTTCTTTTCGCACTATTTAATTACTGCTCGCTGATGTGCGGGTCATTTGCTTGATTGAAGGCTGTGCTGCCGTTTTCAATCTGCTCTAAGCAATTAAGCATATAAGCTGAAATAATCTTTGCAACCGGCTCTTTATAGTGGTTATGGTCACCCCACCAGCTACGGAGCATTTCAATCTTTGTTGCATATGATGTGCCGTTTGCGGCATTGTATGTTGTAACATCAGCATCTGTTATAACGTTATTGAAGTAATTCTCGCAATAGTAGCTAAGCTCAATAATATTCAGATTATATTTCACAGCCAGCTTTCTGAGTTCACCGTTACGGGCAGCAGTACCTCTGTTACAGGTAATTGTGCCGTCAGCACCCTCTGTCCAGCCCTTATTCGGGTCTGCATTATATCCGATAGGCGTTGAGGTTGTAATTACAGGAATACCGCCTCTGTCCATAATTGCCTTTACGTAATAAGTATCCATAAGTGTCGGGTATGCTCCAGCTTCATTTGTACCTACACGGTTATAGTTTATACCCATGTTGACTGTTACATAGTCTCCGGGGTGTATGTCAAGAAGGATATTTTCTATAAGTCTGCTTGTGTAGAATGACTCTGAATCAGCACCGGACTTACCGTTATTTGAGAAGCTTGAGAATGCCGACGGAACAACCGAGGAATTACTTGCTGTGTAGCTTCCCCATGACAGGTTGCCGCTATCACTGTTCTGGGTTGTTGAGTCGCCGATAGCATATATCTTCGGCTTCTCTCTCTCCTCGGGTCTTGCAATCTGTGCAATTGACAGTGATGTGATGTTTGAATTTGCTGCAAAGGTAAGGTCGAGAACGCCATCGCATACAGCAACATTAAACTCATTACCGCTCTTTGTTGTACCGATTACAGCTGTTTCGTTCGGCAGACCCTCTACAATTTCAGAAGTCATTGAAGCAGATGTTGTATTAACTGTAACCTTATAGTTGCCGTTAGGCACGTTTGCCTTGAATTTATATGCCGCAGTACCTGCCACGATTGTAGTAGCGTCAGTAAGTCCTGTGGTTGATTCAAAACCGTAACCAAGTGTTTCGGTGTACAGTGATGAAGCTGTCACCTGCGTTTCGCCTTCAACCTCTGTTGTACCGAAACTGTAACTCAAGCCGTGAACATTAACCTGCGTCTTTGCTGT
>JAFQYK010000135.1 GCA_017406485.1 Clostridia bacterium | reverse complement strand
GTGTAGGTTTTAAGTATTGTACTCTGCAAATAATCCCTCAGTTTCGCTTCCTCGGGAAGATAATCGTTTGTGCCCTTTACCGTTGTTTTCTTCATCGGTTAATTTCCTTTCGACATTTTTAACATCAAATCATAAATTTGCTCTAAAGCGTCTGTTTTTGCTATTTTTTTGAGATTTGCAGACATTTCATTTAATGTCTTTTCATCTCTTATCATTGTCATTATCTTATTATACAGCTTATCTGCGCTAAGCTCGCTTTCAAGTATAAGCGCCGCTGCATTTTGCTGTTCAAACTCGCGCGCATTCTGCTCCTGGTGGTTACGCACTACGTTAGGTGACGGTATCAGTATCGACGGCTTACCGAGTGCGGCAATTTCACTCACCGTTATTGCGCCGGCGCGTGAAACAACCACATCAGCCGCCGCCATACACTCTGCCATATTGTCTATATACGCAGTCACCTTAACGTTATCGCCAAGCTCAATGCCTTTATCCTTTATACGCTTCATTATATCGTCATAGTTACGCACGCCGGTGCCGAACAATAGCTCAATCTCGTTTTCCTTTACTATTCTGTCAAGCATTTCTATAACGGTGTCGTTTATCCTGTCCGCTCCGAGACTGCCGCCGAAGATAAGCACGAACGGCTTTTTTATACCGAGCTTTTCGCGCGACTTTTGCTTGTCGGCTTCAAGTATTTCAGTGCGTATCGGGTTGCCGGTTACAACACACTTCTCCTTGTGCTTCATATGGCTTATCGTTTCCTCAAAGCTAAGCGCGAGGTAAGTTACGTAGTTTTCGGAGCCTTTAACGGTAAGTCCGGGGTATACGTTCTGTTCGTGAATAAGCGACGGTACGCCTGCTTTTTTTGAGGCGATTGTCACCGGACCGCTGACATATCCGCCTGTCGCGACAATACAGTCCGGCTTAAAGTCCTTAATTATTTTAACGCAATCACGACGCGCCTTTAAGAGCTTCATAACAACCGATATATTTTTCCAAAGGCGCTTTCTGTCAAAGCCGGCTATGTCGATAAATTTCATATCGTAGCCCGCCTTTGGCACAAGGCGCGCTTCCATACCGTTTTCCACACCTATGAAAATCGCTTCAAAATTGTCATCGTGCGCCTTTGCGTAGTCGGCTATTGAAATCGCCGGGTTTATATGTCCCGCTGTTCCGCCGCCTGCAAATATAACTCTCATTCCGTTTCCTACTCCTTAATTGAATATCTCGATATGTTCAATAGTACGCCCATTTCCATAAGCAGCGTCAGTATCGCAGTACCGCCGTAGCTGAAAAACGGCAGCGACACGCCTGTATTGGGCACGCTTGACGTCGCAACGGCAATATTCAGTACCGTCTGTATCGCCAGGTGCGCGGATATACCGAGCGCAACTATTGACGAATATGTATCCGGCGCGTTCATCGCTATCTTTATCGCGCGCATTATAAGCGCTGCGAAAAGCAGTATTACGACTATTGCGCCAACCAAACCAAGCTCCTCGCAGACAATCGCAAAGATAAAATCGTTATACGGCTCCGGCAGGTAGCTGTATTTCTGTACACTCTGCCCGAGTCCCAATCCGAAAAATCCGCCCGAACCTATTGCGTAAAGTCCCTGAGCAACCTGATAACTCTGATTTCGTATATCTCTGAACGGATCCAAAAAGCTCGTTACTCTCGCCCACCTGACCGCGCTTATAGCGTGTACCGCGATAATACCGACAGGAATTATAACAAGCAAGCCTATAAGTATCGGCTTTATAGGCGTACCGCCGGCTATCATAACCGTTATACCTATACCGGCAATAACTATCGCGCCCGAAAGGTGCGTTTCCATAAGCATAAGTCCCAAAACAACTATAAGCCAACCGATATACGGCAGATTACCGCCGAGCTTTTTTAGGTCGTATTTGCCGCTGTCTATAAGCTTTGCGAAGTACATCGCTATAACCGGCTTCATAAACTCTGACGGCTGCAGCTGCAGAAACGGCGTGTTGAGCCATCGGCGCGAGCCGTTCAGCTTTACGCCTATACCGGGGATAAGCACAAATACCAGAAGGATGGTACATATAATCATCATCGGCTTTGCAAACGCCTTGTAGACGTTATAGTTAACCTTTGAAATTACGAACATACC
>JAFQYK010000014.1 GCA_017406485.1 Clostridia bacterium | reverse complement strand
TGCGAATTTCATAAGCGGCTGCTTACCCATACGCGGCTCATCGGTAAAAATTGCCTCGGCGTATTTTCCGAAATCCTCACCGAGCGCAGCTTTGTACTGCTCGTGCGTAACCCTAATAAACTCCTCCACAGCTTCAGGGTACATAGTGTCAACATATGCCTGTCCCTGAAACCACATTTCCTCCTTGTGCAGCTCCAAATACGCAAAGTAAACATTATCCGCACCGCATATTTCCTCCTCTGAATTTAAACGGCGGTAATGGGTCAAATGCCTGTTTTCAAGCGTAATATCGTAAGCTGTGAGGTAATAACCGCGCGGCATATTACCCCTGTTCAGCTCACTTTCAAATTCCTCGCGCGATTCGCAATATCCGTCTGTAAGACGGTTTTTGGTAAGCCGAAGCTGTCTTGCGCGAAAACGCGGATTTTTTGTAACAAGCCCGTCCGTCGCGCCGGAGGGGAAGCGGTCGTCATCATAGAGCCAACAAATAAGCCCTAAATCCTTGCACCTGTCAACAGTGTAGCTGACAAGGCTCATAAACTCCTCGCCCAAATATTCAGTGTCCAGCCCCTCGCGCGGGTGAATAACAACACCCCCGAAGCCCATATCCTTGAATATGGGTAGCTGTTCATCAATCAGCTCCCGTGTCACCTTGCAATTCCACGACCAGAACGGCAAACCTCTGTATTTTGAATTCGGATTACAAAAAATATCCATAATAAGCCATCCTTTCACTTCGTTCAAGGACAAATAGGATGCGAAAGAACTACGTTCTTTCACACTAAAACCACCTTTACATACTATAAAACAATTTTACCATATTCATAACAGATTGTAAATACATTTTATTGTTCAAAACAACTCAAATATTGATTTGTTACTTCAAGTAAAAGAGATATATAATGTTCAAATTTGTAACTATAAACCTTGCTAAATGCTGAATATTATGTTATTATTGTAAGGAAAGGAGATAGATACTATGTTAAATATTGAAACAAAAAAGAATAACGGAGAACTTTTGATTGCAGTTGAGGGAAGATTGGATACAAAGACAGCTCCTGAGCTTGAAGCGACCGTTAATGACAACATAGAGGGCGTAGAAAAACTGATATTTGATTTTACCAATCTTGTTTACATTTCTTCGGCAGGACTTCGTGTGCTTTTATCTTCGCATAAGCGTATGTTGAAGCAAGGTGATATGGTTATAAAAAATGTCCCTGAAGAGGTTGTGGACACCTTTGAAATAACCGGCTTTGCCGATATTTTGACAATAGAGTAAAAGGAGTTTTGTTATGGCAACGGAATTACAGTCGAATGTATTGGCTGAGAGTACCATAAAGAAGGTAATGCCTTCGTGTTTGATATATGCTTTTGTGCAGTCTATGACCTTTATGGTTGATACAGTTGTGGCAGGCCATTTTATCGGTAATGAAGCTGTAGCTGCTGTGGCGCTCGGTATGCCGATTATAGGACTTATGCTCTCATTTACGGCGATGATTATGCACGGCGGTTTTTTGAAAATGCTTGGGTTTATGGGTATGAGCGATATGAAGGGCTATCAGCGGATTTTCTCTATCGCGCTCACGCTTACGATTATAGTTGACCTTATTTTTGTCGGGATTTGTTTTTTCGGCGCAGATGCCGTTATCAATATATCCGGCGGCTTAAAGGCGTCAAAGGAGGCCGTTGACTACGCTCACATATATATACGGACGGCTTGCCCTATGATTTTGTTCTTTGCGGTAGGCTCGCTGTTCCAGCTTGTAAGCGCGTCGTTTGGCTATCAGACCGAAAGAATGCTGAGCAGTATTATCAATGTTGTTGTAAATATTATCGTTTCCGTGGCGTCAATCTTTGTGCTTGACGGCATATACAAGATTGCCGGTCTTGGAATAGGTTCGGCAGCGGGAGCGTTTGCGCAGCTTATAACCGCGTATATTTTTATGAAGCGCAGGAAAATAAAGATAAAATACAAACTTTATCCGATAAACAAACGAAATATTTTAGACAGCCTGGACTGTATCAGAGAAGGTTTGCCGGCGTCGGTTGACAACATACTCGATTCAGCCAGCGGCACGGTTGTAAACAACATTATTTTGTCAATATTTTCAAATGGTACAACAGTGCTTGCGCTCGTTGCTATAATAAAAACTATAAGCAGCCTTGTTCGTACCGTCGGCAGAGGAACATTATATGCGTCACAGCCGCTAATCGGTATTTTACACGGCGGACGCGACAATGAGGGTATATGCAAGAGCTTTAAGGTTTCAGTTAAATGGGGAGTAATCTATGCTGTTGTAGTTGCGGCAGTGTTTGTCGTGCTTCAGAACCCGATTTTATCCTTTTACGGTATAGCCGACAACGTTGACGCGCATATAGGAATTACACTTATAGCGATAAGCGGTATTGTCACCGTACTGCCGTTTATGTTTAATTCTGCATATGAGGCAACACACCATATGTCGCTTGCGCTGCTTGTGGCGGTGGTGCCTGACAGTATTTTATACCCGATATTTATTTTGCTGTTGCACAAGGTACTGGGTGTTACGGCAATCTGGCTTTCGCTGGGATACGCGTTTATACCGTTCATTATAGTGTATTATCTTGTATTTGCGCTTATAAACAAGAAAATTGCTGTTCCTCTTGAGAGACTGCTTGTACTGAAGAAATACAAAAACCGCGATACAGCGATTGATGTGAGTATTCCCGTTGAATCCGGACAGGTTTCCTTTGTATCTGAAACGCTGCAAAACTTCTTCCTGGAACGCGGCACTTCGCGAAAAATTGCATACATAAGCGCACTTTGTATGGAGGAGATAGCAGCCGATTATTTGGATTACCGAAAACAAAGGAACACAACCGATAAGAAGACGTTTATGGACATAAAAGCGTTCCGTGACGAGGATAAAATCGAGATAGTGCTCAGAAATTATGACGAACCGTACAACCCGCTTCTATTTGAACGCGAGGACGAGAGCTTTTCTAAAATAGGAGTATCTATGGTTCAGAAAATCGCATCCGATATTTCATACAGCTATGCATATCATCTGAATGTAGTATCGGTTACCATTCCAACAGAACAACAGATGACAAACAATATATAATACAGGGAGGCGGGATGTTATGAAAGAAATTACCATTGAGGCAATAACGGACAATTTAGATGACGTTATCGCCTTTGTAAGTGGTGAGTTGGAGAACTTTGGCTGCAGCGTAAAGCTGCAAATGCAGATAGAATTATCCGTCGAGGAGATTTTTGTAAATATCGCTCACTATGCCTACACGCAGGAGGTTGGTATGGCAACAATATGCGTTGATATTGATAGTGAAAATATGATGTCGCTCACGTTTACAGACAGAGGCGTCCCTTATGATCCCCTGAAAAAGCCCGATCCTGATATTACGCTTTCGGCTGAGGACAGGCAAATAGGCGGTCTTGGCATTTTTATGGTTAAAAAGTATATGGATGACGTCATTTATGAATATAAGGACGGACAAAATGTCCTGACTTTAAAGAAAAAAATAGTTTGATAAGGGGCGATAGAATTGTTAGGTATGATAATAAAGATGTCACTTGTTACGCTTCTTTATGTGGCAATTACGGTGGCATTGAAGCTTTGGATAGTAAAGGATAATACAAAGATCACCAACGGAAAAAGAATTTTTGTTGGCTTGCTGTATGGTGTCTGCGCCATACTATCAACGCACTATGGTGTTATTTATGAGCATATGGCGCTGAATGTGCGTGATATAGCTCCGCTTGCGGCGGGTTTGTTTTTTGACCCGATTTCAGGTATAATTGCCGGTCTGATAGGCGGCGTTGAGCGCTTTATTGCCGGTACATATTTCGGCGTTGGCTCATATACAAGAATTGCCTGCAGTGTTTCTACCTGTCTTGCGGGTTTTCTTGCGGCTGCTCTGAATATTAAGTTGTTTAAAGGAAAAAAACCGTCGCCGCTTTACGCGCTGTTTCTTGGCGCTGTAATGGAAGTATTCCATATGTACGTTGTATTTATAACGCACAGAGATGATATGAAGCAGGCATTTTACGTGGTACGCACCTGCTCGATACCTATGATTATTTTTACCGGAATAGGTATGGCTCTCTGCGCTATCGTGCTTTTGGCGCTTGGAGGTAAATTTAAAAACAAAAAATTCGATATGGCAAAAGAAAAAGTGTCCATATCAAGCAGGCTGCAGTTTTGGCTGTTTATCTGCACAGTTGCTATGCTTGTTATGACCTTCTTTTTCTCATTTTCGGTTCAATCACGAAGCGCGCTGCAAAATGCAAAAAACACTATGGAGATTGGCACACAGGACATCAAGGAAGCGTTTACCTATATACAATCACACAGCGAATTAGCTTTAGGCAACAGACACATAGGCGAGAACGGAAATGTGTATATCGCCGGCAGAAACCAGACTATTTTATCAGGCGACCACAAAGATGAAAAGCTCCGTGACCTTGGCATTACAGCGTTGCCGAAAGACGATATCAGTTATTTTGAAGCTGATATTTTAGGTGTAAAATCTTACTGCCGGCTTGAAAAGACCGACACAGGATATATGTATCTTGCGACGCTTCCTGTCAGCGAGGTGTATGCTCAAAGAGACGCAAACGCTTATGAAACGGCATTTGCCGATATACTCCTGTTCAGTCTGATTTTCATTCTGATTTATATATTGGTACAGAAAATAGTTGTAAGCAATCTGGACAGAATAAACTCATCGCTATCGAAAATAACACGGGGCAGTCTGAACGAGGTTGTTAATGTCAGGGCGTCAAGCGAGTTCGCGTCCTTGTCTGATGATATAAACCTTACGGTCGACGCCTTAAAAGGCTACATTGAACAGGCAGAAAAGCGTATTGAGGAGGAGCTTGAATTTGCAAGACGTATACAGTCTGCTGCGCTGCCTAAGGTGTTTACGTTCCCAAGGGATGAATTCGAACTGTACGCGTCAATGGATCCCGCAAAGGAGGTCGGCGGAGATTTCTATGACTTCTTCTTTGTCGACAAGAACAAAATAGCTCTTGTAATCGCGGATGTTTCGGGAAAGGGTATTCCCGCTTCTCTGTTTATGATGCGCAGTATGACTGCGATAAAGGGCTTTGCGGAGTCCGGCAGAATGCCCGGTGAGATATTCAGCAGTGCAAATGACACGTTATGCGAGGGAAATGAAGCTGATATGTTCGTTACAGCATGGATAGGTATTGTGGATTTGGAAACAGGTACTGTCAAATGTGCGAACGCAGGACACGAGCATCCGATAATTAAGCGCCGTGACGGAAACTGGGAGCTGCTAAAGGATAAGCACGGCGCACCGCTTGCAGCTATGGAAGGTATGCCCTTTAAGGAATACGAACTGCAGTTGGAACCGGGCGACAAGCTGTTTGTTTACACAGATGGCGTGCCTGAGGCGATAAACGCGAATGAAGAACAGTACGGAACCAGCAGAACGGTTGATTGTCTTAACAGTATTGCAGACGCAAATATGGAAACACTGCTTTCTTCGTTAAGAGCGAACATAGCCGAATTCGTAAACGGTGCGGAACAGTTTGATGATATAACAATGCTCGGATTTGAATTCAGACGAAAGACAGAATAGGACAGTATATGGTATGGAAGATATTAAGAAAAAACTGCGGAAGGTGCAGGATACGCTTGTTATAACAGGAACAGGCGTATGCGCCTTCGGCATTTGGGGCGTAATCAGCACAGTAATGTATCTGATAATGAATAAAAATGAATTGGCTGATTTGATAGAGAAGAATGATTTGCAGCATTTTATTCCGGTTTTTTATGCGATACTTTTTATCGCTGTTGCCGCAATTTATGCTGTGTACTTATTTGTAGGATTATCCGCAAGATCGGAAGGACTTAAAAAAAAGAGCCGTTACGTATATTTGTTTTTTGCTTTTTTGATGCTTGTATGTGGTGTACTGATAATTATAACTGAAATTGTTTCCTATGATAGCAGCAAAAGAAATCTCTTTAGTTTGCTGATTTCTGTGATTATTACATTTACACTGTTGATCACATTATTACAAATGATAATTGCGTCAATTCAATCAAAAATACTCAGGAAACGTATTAAAGAGCGGGAGGGTGAATGATGCAGGAGGATTTCCATTATTATGCCACCTACTGTGCCGCTTACATTGCAGGGTATTCACACGAGGAAAGTTTGGATATATGTTATAGCGCACAGCTTGTTGATTTATGTTCAAGGACATATCTGAAAAGGATAAAAGCGCCGCTTTCTGCCGCTACAACCCAACTTCAATTAGAACTGGCGGACGCCAGCAAAGACAAACTCGGCTTACAGGACATAACGAGGATTTGGGCTTCTTTTCATTTTTTGCCTTACGATTTAAATGCAAAAAAGAAGGGGTGCTCAAAAAAATATTTAAATAAATACCGCCTTATGTGCAACGTTAACGGACCGCTTGTGAGGGATACGGTTTTGCTTGCCAAAACATTAAGCCTGCAATCAATCGGCATTGCGATGCACGTTCTGGCGGATACCTGGGCACACCGCTATTTTGCCGGAACACCCTCGCTTGTGATAAACAACACAAACTACTATTTCTATGAATTGCTGCAGGACGGTAAGAAAGAAACAGAAAAACAAATAAAGTTCAGACACAGCACGTCCGCGCCCGATGATTTGGAAAACAGCATATATACAAACAGCCTTTACCAGATGAGTGAAAATTCAATTATGAATTTAGGGCACGGCAGAGCAGGACATCTGCCGGATTACAGCTTTATTCGCTATAAATACCTGCCGGCTTGGGGCGACTATGATGTTATCGTGAAGGATAACCCCACTGACTATTATTACGCCTTCTGTCAGATGGTTTATGCTATGCAGTATTTAAGAGGTGATTATCCCGATTTTGAAACGGAGCGTTATGCTTGGGATAGCGTCAGTGAATGGGAGAGTAAGATCAAGTCCATTTTGAGTAAGCGTCAGACTGATAGCTGCAATGACTGGAGGGCTTTTGCCCAGAAGCTTTCAGGACACAAAATAGAGAAATTTAACCTTGACAAATACAACGAAGAATACATAAAAGCAGCTCCGGACAAAAAGAACGATACTTTCATCGGGAAATTCGTAATCGGCGCAATGGCGCAGAAAAGTATGGTGACAAATAAGATATTCAAATCAGGCAGTAAGATGGCCGGCTATTCCGTTGACTACAACAAGAGAGGATTTAAGGGGATAAGAGATTTTATAAGTCTGATCGAGCGGAAGGGAGCAGACAAATAATGACGATAGTACAAAGAATATTAAACTTTCTTTTGGCGATTCTTATATTGTTAAGCGGTCTTTTGCTAATCGTTTTTCAGGATTACTGTTTGCCTATAGTAACTGCTACACTTGGATTTTCCTTGCTCATATATGGCATAAAGCAGACCATTTATTATTTCAGAATGGCGCGGCATATGGTCGGAGGCAGGTATCTGCTGTATATGGGGATAATTGTCATTGATTTTGGTATATTTACCCTTAGTATGACAAATGTACCGACGATTTATCTTTGGATATATCTGATATTTGTCTATGCCTTTTCGGGGATAATAGACATTCTGAGAAGCCTTGAGGCAAAAAGAAACGATGCTTCCTGGAAAATGAATTTTTGTCACGGAGTAATGAATATTTTAATCGCAGTTATGTGTATCGTATACTTGAATTCTGCAGATATGTTGGTAATGATATACGGCTTCGGACTTGTTGCTTCAGCGTGCGTGCGCATTGTAAAAACCTTCAGAAGAACCGCGATTATATATATACAATAAGAATACATTTAAGAAGGAGAGAAACAATGAACTACATTAAAAAAACAATTGCCATAGTTGCGGCGCTGTCGCTTGCAATAGCTAACATATCATTAGCCAAGGCAAAAGAAGAGGCGCCGGTTTTAACAGGAGTATATTACAACACTGACGGGAAACTTGTCGGTGTAAAGAGCATAAAGGGCAATTTGTCGCAGGATGAGGCAAATATCTTGCTGAATATAACGAAGCCGGACGATGCTGCGAACGCTAAGCTATATACATACTCATACGGCGATTACGAGTTGAGCGAAATGATTGATTTAGCCGGACATGACATAAACATTCTAAATACCGGGGATCTGCGCGGGTATATTGTAGGTAGCGATACTGTTATCGGTATGGATAAAATTGCTTCGTTAAAAAAGCTTATGCCTAATTCACTTCTGTTTGATGCCGGAGACTCAACACAGGGTGTTTCGTACGCGGCGCTGACACGCGGAGAGGATGTTATATTCACAATGAACACCGCCGGTTATGACGGAATGGTACTCGGCAACCACGAATTCGACTATGGCTTTGAAACACTCCTCA
>JAFQYK010000134.1 GCA_017406485.1 Clostridia bacterium | reverse complement strand
TCCCTCGGAATTTGTAGCCTTGATATAGAATACTATCGGTGTAGCGCCCGGTGCAACCGAAAGCGTCAATGTGTTTGTGCTTGCATCGACTGACGAGCTGATACCGGAAGGTAATGCCGAAAGCGCAACCGCACCTGTCTTATCAAGGAATGAGTACTCAATTGATGTATCGTTTGTTCCCTCCGGATGCTCGGTAGTAACCGTGTCAGCCTTGAAATCTGCCGTTGCACTTTCGCCGCCGGCAAACGGAATAGTTATGGATGAGCTCTTTGTCTTAAATGCAACTATGTCCTTAGAGGTTGTAAGAGTAATTGTCTTTGTCGCTGTCTTTCCTCCCAGGGTAGCGCTAACAACAACAGATCCGGAAGCGCCGTTTGATACCTTTAACGTAGCTGTCTGTGTTCCCTTGACAAGCTCTACTCCTTCATATTCCTCATCAAGTGACCATTCAACCGCGCCTGTAAGCTTTATACCGTCTGCTGTCTGGCAGTTAGCTCTAAGCGAAACCTCGTTTGCGGGTTCGCCGGCATCGGGAATTGACACAACCTCTGTATCGGCATCGATAGCAACCGTTTCTACCGAAGGAATATATGCTTGAATGCTGTTTATATAGAACGGTAAGCCTCCACTGACACAAAGGAACTTTGCGGAGCATGCGCTGCCCACCGCGTCTGTGACGGATCCAATCAGCGTTGTACCTGCCTTATCGTATACATATACAGAATAAAGGTGATTTACAGGGTCACTTGTGACAATAAGCTTATACCATGTATCCGCGGTAACGCCGGTTATTTTTCCATCGCCAACCGTCAGTGTTCCGCCATCATACGAAATTGACCATTCTGACACAGCGCCGCTATTGTTCGGTGTCTTATCCCATACGCCAAGTACCGACGCTCCATCAAATTTAACTGTTGCATCAAGCACATACTGTGTTGACTGGCCCGCAAAAGCATAGGCTGCGAGAGCCGAAGATCCCGAGCCGCCTCTGCTTCCGCCTGTCGAGGCGAACTTGAGAGCCTTTACTCCGTCCTCATCTTCCACAAGCACTAAATCTCTCGTGGGACTTGAACCAACAATGCACCAGTTATTCAAAACAGGGTCGTATCCCTTGCTGTAATCATCAGATGTACCCTTGTAGCCTACAAGCTCATCTACATAGTAATCCATGCTTGCGGGATATCCTGCAGCAGGCATAATCTGTGTTGATTCCGAATTGGCAAGAACAGCGCAAGGAACCTGTGCCGTGCCTTCCGATGAGAAATCAGCCGTAAAGTCAGCAGTTGTATAAATCGGGACCATAGCTCCGTCGCCGTCAACTGATGACCAGACCATAAGCTTTGAGCCATCTGCCATATCCGTTATTTCCTTTGTTGCTACACCCTCGGTAAAGGTTAAGGGATATGTCTTTATACTTGTCAACGCGTCTGAATCGCTATATGTTGCACAGATAAGCGTCGCACTTTCAAGATCGGCGTGAGCTGTATCATTTTTAACGGTAACAACACCGTCCTTACTTGAAATACCCTCGGGAACAGTACCATCTCCGTCCTCCGACTTAAGATATGTAGCGGTCGCCTTTATGTAACCAAACCAAGACTCGCCGCCCTGTCTTATTCTCGCGTATCTTACGTTATCTTCAGCCACCGCCTCGTCGTCTTCAAGGCTCTTTTCAACGAACTGGAAGTAGTTAGCGTCAAGTCCGCCTCCGCCTACCGCTTCCCAAGTAATTTCACAATCATCAGTAATATCTCTGCCTACGTCACTTGTAACCTTAATCTCGTAGGGCTTATATTCAACAGCCTCTGCCTCTGTCGGGTATTTGATAGCCTTTACCGACTGAGGGTCAATAGCATTGCCTGCCGTATCAACAAACTCTACCTTTGCTATCTTCTGCTTATAGCTTGTATCAAACTGAAAAACAGCCGTTAAATTCTTATTGTCATTTATAACTGTATCCTTCAGCTCATCGTTTGAGATATATGTCTTTGACTCATCATATTCTGATGAACCGTCCGTTGACCAGCCCATAAACAGATAACCAAGCTTTTCAGCCGCTGGAATATCACTTGCCGCTATCTTGGTACCTTTTTCAACCACAGCGGTTGAAGACGTGTCGTCAACATTGAACGCAACAGTTCTGTACGCCTTCGGGACAACCTCGGTGCCTGTTATCTTATAGTTCTTGATAAACACACCTCTGTTATAATCCTGTCCGCCGCCAACAGTCAGCTTTATATCTTTTATGCCTACACCCTCGCCGCTATACACATTATATACGCCTCCGTCTATGCCGACGAAACAGCCGCCGTCCGCGTCATAATAAAACTCGGCAGTCACCTTCTTGCCGATGTGCGTGGATAACGCCACAGTTTCCTTAGTCGAAGCGCCGGTCGCATATATAATGCTCGCTTTATCCGACCAGTTACCACCGACACTTTCTGTCAGACTGAAAAGGAACTGACCATTTGCACCATAATACGACATAGTGTAGTCGCTGTAAGGCTGTCCCTTTGACTTATCTTGATATGCGACATCATACGTTATAGTCAGCTTATTTGTTCCGCTGCCCTGCGCGGACGCAAATGTAATAAATGGTTTGTCAGTGTAGTTGTTTTGTGTTGTGTTGGCGTTGCTGAGCAGCATGCCCTTATCCGCCGTTATTAGTCCGGCGACATCACCGCCGAATGTAACGCCCTCTACAGTCGGTAACGTTGCAG
>JAFQYK010000133.1 GCA_017406485.1 Clostridia bacterium | reverse complement strand
TGCGCCGCGAAGCTCGTCAAGCACCATATTCGCCGCACGTTCCATATCAATCTCACCGCCGGAAACAACAAATCCGCGCTTTTTGCCGATTTTTTCAAGAACCTCATAACCTTCAAGACCGTCAATGGTATCGAGCTTATACCTCGCACAAACCTCGTCAGAATAATTGTCGCGCAGATAATCGCACAGGGAATAGGCGAGAAGCTCAGTGTTCATTATCTCGTCTTTTATCGCACCGGTATATGCAAGTCTTTTGGCAACCTCCTGATCCTCAAACTTAGGCGGCAGAATACCGGGAGTGTCCAGAAGCTCAGCGTCGCCCTTTATCCTGAGCCATTGCTTTCCGCGCGTAACACCGGGGCGGTCGCCGGTCTTTGTGCTTGCCTTGCCGATAAGGCGGTTTATGAGGCTCGATTTGCCGACATTCGGAATACCGACCATCATAAGGCGGAGCGTTCTGTTTCTGCCTTTTTCCTTCTCGCGGTCAATCTTGTCCTGAACAAGCTTTCTTGCCTCGTTAAGCACCGTGTTAAGTCCCGCGCCTGTTGCGCAGCTTATCGGAATAACGCGTAAACCGTTATCCGCGTACCACTTTATCCAAATATCGGTACGGCTCTTATCAGCCAAATCCGATTTGTTAAGCACCAAAAGGCGGGGTTTATTCTTTATAATATCGTCAAAATTAGGATTTCGTCCGGAAAAGGGGATACGCGCGTCAAGAATTTCAACGACAACGTCAATCATTTTGAGATTTTCCTCAATCAGACGGCGCGTTTTTGCCATATGTCCGGGATACCACTGTAAATTTTGCATTTATTTCGTTACTCCCATTTTATTTAAAGGCCACACGCGAAGCTGTGACTTTCCGAGAAGCGCGCCGTACGGTACCTGTCCTAAATCTGACGAACGGCTGTCCTTGCTGTGGTTGCGGTTGTCGCCCATAACAAACACGCAGTTATCCTCTACGGTTACCGGATACTGAACTGACGCGTCAATTGAGGTTGTCTTGCCGTCATAATACGGCTCGTCAAGTTTTGCGCCGTCCACATAAACATATCCGTCCACCAAATCAACCGTCTGACCGGGCAGCGCGATAACTCTCTTTACGTAATATTTAGTCTGAAGCTCTGAGGGCATACCGTTTCTTTCCGCAAAAAACTTGTCGACAAAATTAAGGCTGTCCTTGCCCTGCTCCTTTGCGACCTTCTCAAAGTAGGCCTCGCGCTTTTTATAAGTGCTGTCAAGAATAACAATGTCGCCCTGATGCGGTGTATATCCGAGCTTTGTCACGATAAGACGGTCATTATTTTCAAGGGTGGGGTACATACTCGAACCGTCAACCCTTACTATATCAAATACAAAAATCTTGATTGAGAATGCAACCGCGATAGCTATTGCGAGTGTGTAAACCCATTCCCAAACCTCGCGTTTCCAGCTTTTTTTTCTTTTTGTGTTCTTTACGGCGCCGGCCTCTGAAACGGCCGCACTGTTGTTATTCTCCGGAAGCTCCTGCTCCGTTTTTTTCTCGTTATTATCGTTCATTTTTTTTACCTCCAATAAAAGAATAAAGTTCAAGGTGAAAAAAAGGGACAACATAGTGTCCCTTTCTTTTTAAGGTTATATTCTTTCCTTAACCTTTGCTGCCTTACCAATTCTGTCACGCAGATAATAAAGCTTTGCACGTCTAACCTTACCCTTTCTTGAAACCTCAATCTTTTCAATGTTGGGTGAGTTTACCGGCCAAGTCTTTTCTACGCCGACACCGTAAGAAATACGTCTTACTGTAAAGGTCTTGGCAATGCCGCCGCCCTGAACCTTGATGATTGTACCTTCGAACATCTGAGTTCTTGTTCTTGAACCCTCGACAATTCTCTGGTAAACCTTCACGTTGTTACCTACAACGAGTTCGGGAAGGTCGGTTCTTATCTGGTCTTTTGTCAGGTTGTTGATGATTTCTTGTGTGTTCATCACGTTTCCTCCTTAAATTTCAAGGACTTTCGTGCCGACCGAGGCAGAGGACTGTCCGTAATAACTACAAAATTATACCACACCTCATTTTAAATTGCAAGACTTTTTTTAAAAATATTTTAAACATATTAAGGTGCCTTGAGCGTATGAATAGAATAAGGAGAAATCCATACATCAGAGAGGTATACTATGAGATATAAAACTATTGTAATAACAAAACAAAAAATAATGATATTTGCAGCAATACTTATCGGAACGGCGCTTTTATGTATTGGTGTGACGGCCGTATGCAGGCAAGGCGCTAAAACTGTTAAACCTGTCATGAAGTTTAATGCTGACTATAAATCTATTATATCGGAGGTTGTGCCGGGGGCCGAGCAGAACAGGGGAGATGTTCTTGAAATGATAACAGGAATAGATACGGACAACCCTGAAACGGTTATAGGTGAGTACAGTACCGTTCTAAAGGAAAATGCGGAGAGGGGGAGTTATGTTCCCGAAAATGGCTTTGAAACGGCAAATGAAAATTCTACGCCCTCTCCGGCAGAACCGCAGCAAGCTCTTTCGCTGCCTTCGCACGAGCAAATCTGCGCTTCTGTCGGGCTGAAAATTTCAAATGCCACCGATTATAATGTAAACCTTGACGAAATGTGCGCCGGACAAAGCGCGGTAAAGCCGGAGGGTGACGCGCCTTCGGTGCTTATCGTCCACACGCACACCACCGAATGCTTTGCCGGCGATGAAATGAGCGGCGAAACAGAACGCACAACGGACGAAACTAAAAATGTAATTGCTATCGGAAATGAAATCGCGTCCGTTTTGGAGGGTTACGGCATAAAAACGCTTCACGACACCACATATCACGACTACCCGTCCTATCAAGGCTCCTACGGCCGCGCGCTGACTACTGTTGAGAGTATATTAAAGGAAAATCCGTCGATAAAGGCTGTGCTTGACGTACACCGTGACGCTTTTGTGTACGAGGACGGTTCAAGACTTCGCGTTTCCTGTCAGCAAAACGGCATTGAAACAGCGCAGGTAATGCTTGTGGTCGGAACAAACTCAATGGGGTTGTGGCACGACAACTGGCGAGACAATCTCACCTTTGCCGCCAAGATACAGAACGCGGCGGAACTTATGTACCCCGGTCTTATGCGCCCCGTAAACCTCAGAACGGAACGCTTTAACGGTCACACAACGCGCGGCAGCCTTATTTTGGAGGTCGGCAGTAACGGTAACACGCTTGAAGAAGCCAAAGAGGGAGGACGTGACGTAGCCCGCGCAATAGCCGCGGCGATTTTAAACGGGTAATAAAAAAGAACCGTTCGCGTGAACGGTTCTTTTCATATATCCGAAATTACTTCGCAAGCTCAACAAGATGTGCGTACTTTTCTTCCGCATTCTTCTTAGCCTTTGCGAACAGCTCCTTAGCTCTTTCCGGATTAGAGCGGGCAAGTGAGTTATAACGAACCTCACCCATAATGAACTCCTCATAATCCATTGTCGGAGCCTTTGAGTCAAGCTGGAACGGATTTTTGCCTTCCATAGCGAGTCTCGGGTCAAATCTGAAGAGGTGCCAGTAACCAGCGTCAACAGCCTTCTTTTCCTCTGTCTGAGCGATTGTCATACCGCCCTTGATACCGTGGTTGATACACGGAGCGTAAGCGATGATGAGTGACGGACCGTTGTAGCTTTCAGCCTCAAGCATAGCCTTCAGAAGCTGTGCCTGGTTAGCGCCCTGTGCAACCTGTGCAACATATACATAACCATAGCTCATTGCGATAGCAGCGAGGTCCTTCTTCTTAACCTCTTTACCTGCTGCAGCGAACTGTGCGATAGCGCCTGTCGGTGTAGCCTTTGATGACTGACCGCCTGTGTTTGAGTAAACCTCTGTATCGAATACGAGAACGTTTATATCCTCGCCTGATGCGAGCGCGTGGTCAACACCGCCGAAGCCGATGTCGTATGCCCAACCGTCACCGCCGAAGATCCAGCAGGACTTCTTTGAAAGGTATTCCTTATCAGCGATTACATTCTTAGCTTCCTCTGAGTTAATATTCTCAATAGCCTTCAAGAGTTCAGCCGTAGCAACCTTGTTAGCGTCAGCGTCATTCTTTGTTTCGATGAACTTATCAACCGCGCCCTTTGTCTCGGGGTTGGTTTCGGCAACTGTCTTAAGTCTTGCGATGTTAGCCTCTCTCATTGTGTTCTGAGCGATAAACATACCAAGACCGAACTCTGCGTTATCCTCGAACAGTGAGTTAGCCCAAGCAGGACCGTGACCCTCGCTGTTTGTGGTGTATGGAGTTGACGGGCAGGAGCCGCCCCAGATTGATGAACAG
>JAFQYK010000132.1 GCA_017406485.1 Clostridia bacterium | reverse complement strand
TACCGCAAATGCGCCAGCACACCTTTTTCCAACACAATCGCGCGAATAAAATGACTATCGCAAACATCAGTACCTTTCTTTCTTGATGTTGAGCATATAAAATGGTCTTGACGGCTTTCAAAATACTTGCTTGTGCAGTAATATAGTTTTTGTCCACACTCCGCACAGTAGGCAACACCCGAAAACATATTTGATTTGCCTGTTCTTGACGGACGGCGCTTATTCTTCCGCAACTACTGAACCTTTTCCCAAGTGTCAATATCAATTATCGGTTCGTGAGTGTTTTCAAAAATCTTGTAATTTTCAGGCGAATTTTTGATGTGCTTCTTTGACTTATACGACGGCTTGACTGTTGTAAAATTCACAGTGTCGCCTATATATGCGCGCCGTTCAAGTATATCGCCGACAGTGCGGGCAACCCACTTGTATGGATTACCGGGTTTTGCGTGATTTGCGGTAGCTCCCTTTTCATAATAATATGCGGTAGGTGTCAATACTTTATCCGCCATAAGTATTTTTGCAATTTGAGTAGGCCCGTAGCCTTCCAAACAAAGAGCATATATCCGCCGTATAATCTTTGCAGCTTCTTCATCAACAATCCAAAGGTTTTTGTCGTTTTCGTCCTTGATATATCCAAACGGAGGGTTTGCCGTAAGCGGTTTTCCCGACTCACCCTTTGCTTTCATAACAGCGCGGATTTTCTTTGAGGTATCTTTCGCATACCACTCATTCATAATATTGATAAACGGTGTAAAACCACTGTCTGACTGATTTTTACTGTCTATTCCATTGTTGATTGCTATAAACCGTATATTCTTTTCTAAAAATACGACTTCCGTAAAAAATCCAACCTTTAGATAATCACGGCCTAATCTTGACATATCCTTTACAATGATTGTGCCTATTTTATCTTCGTCAATCAACCCTTGCAGTTCCGTCCAAGCGGGTCGGTTGAAGTTTGTACCCGAAAAACCGTCATCAACGAAAAATTGAATATTCTTAAAACCGTTATCCCTTGCGTATTTCTCTAAAATGCTCTTTTGATTTACAATACTGTTGCTGTCGCCCTGCAATTCATCATCACGGCTGAGGCGGCAGTATAAAGCTGTTATCTTTTCAGACTGTTTACTCATAATATTTTACCTCGCTTTCCTTGAAACAGTCTGTCAAAACAGGATTGTATGTATATATTTTAACGCTCGTCATTTGTTTTGTCAGCCCCCTGTTCAAATTCTTTTTCATTTTCCATAAGCCGCAATAGTTTTGCCGATAATGCTCGCTCGCCGTCATAGACACCGCGAAACCGGTATTGTGTGTCGCCTATTTCCATTGTGAGCGTAATATCTGGTAATGCTGTAAACATTGGAATTCTCTTTCTGATAGGATTATCAGGTTTGTCTTTTGTCATAGCTTGTCCGTCCTTTTTGTGGAATATTTATCTTAAAATATAATATATGCGGGCGGTTACGGGAATATGCTGCATTTTTCCTACAAAACTAAAATTGACACATAAAATATTTTTATCGGAATATTAGAAACTGTAAAACTTTGGTATGTTTTAATTGACTTTCACAAATTGCAAATATACTATGTATTTGCAGAAAACCGCTGAAATTTGCGAAATGTCGGATTATGTCGAACAGGTAAAATCTGAATAAGAGCAAGCACAGCAAGTGTGTACACACTTACGATTTTTTGACCGCCCTTTCGCTAAAATGGACGGCAAAAAATTCTTGGGAACAAATC
>JAFQYK010000131.1 GCA_017406485.1 Clostridia bacterium | reverse complement strand
TTATTAATGTCGAAGATTATGCCATACGATTTAAAAAAACGACTGATTAGAGTATCCTCAGAAATCACTTTTTGCAAATTTTTCAAACCATTTTGCTTGATTTCTTTACAATCATCTAAAGAACCTGTGATATGAAATGCCCATATTTTAACATCATTTAATGAAATATTTTCAACTTTATATGAATTATGTTCCCAAAAAAGCTCTGGATCACAATCGCATTCTGAAATATACTCCACAAGTATTTCCACATCTTGCATACCTAAAAAATTACATAAAAATTTGGTTGCACTGCCAATAGTTCTCATATCGAAATCATAAACCATTTTTTCATCTCCTATTTTATGACATAGGATATCTTATGTCTTTTGTTTTTCAAATATAAATATTTGTTCACAAACAAAATTATAACATATAAGATTAAGAAAATCAATTTAAAACAGATAGCGATATTTAACAATATCTAAGCTTATCTTATCCACTTTTCCGCGCCGTTTGATATTACAACACTATGCGTATTTGCGGCTTCAAGGATTTCATAGAACGCCCAATAGCTTTTATCTATGAGGTCGGTAAATACATTGACCGCTGACATATTCTTATTGATGTACTCCGTATCAGCCGAGCGTCCTGTCACACGGTTGACGATTGCCACAACCTCCGCGCGTGTTATTGAGTTGTCGGGACGGAAGGTGCTTGTGGCTGGTCGTTCCGCTTCGCTACACTGCTCGCCCATGCAGCCCGCCGCATAGCCTGCAATCCAATCCATAGCTGACGCAGTGTTTATGTACTTATACGCCCAATGCGATGTTGCCACATCTGCAAAGCTGTTCTTGCTCTGTGTTGTGGTCTTGTCGGATAACTCATAAAAGCGCGTCACCATAGCCACAAATTCAGCGCGTGTTATCTGTTCTTCTGGCGCGAATGTTCCGTCTGAATATCCTGATATTACATCATAGTTTTCAAGATATGCAATCGGGGACGAATACCACAGCTTGCTGTTTACATCCTTGAATGATGATTTCTTTGACGGTATAGTTTCGCCCTTGCGCTCCGCTATATTACGGGCGAATATCGCCGCCGCTTCAGCGCGCGTCATATTTCCTTCGGGTTTGAACTCGCCATCTTCATAGCCGTACACATACGCATTATGTATCTGTGTAGGAATAACAACAGTACCGTTCTTGTCCGTTGTGCCTGTCATCTCACCGTTTTTCTTGTCCTTGAGAGTAACATCAATATCAGCCTTTGCATTACCCTTAGTGTCCTTTACGATGATTGTATAATAGCCATCATCAATAAGTCTGCCGTTAGGGAGCGTGAGCGTTACATTTCCGTCCTTGCCGATTGCCTTTGTTACGGTCACAGGCTTTCCGTCCTTATCGGTTACAGTGATGTTATATGAAATTGTGGTAGAGGTGCTGCCGCCGCCGCTTCTTGAGCCGCCGCCCGATGATGAGCCGCCACCGTCGCCGCTTGTGCTTGCCTTTACGGGTATGGTAATCTTTCCGTTTGCGTCTGTTGATTTTGTTGCGGTCTGATTATCTGCGTCCGTTACCATAACACTCAATCCGCTGACAGCGTTATCGGCTGTGTCCGTTACTGTTACAGTAGTTTGATTTGTGGAAATGAGCTTCTTTCCATTCGGGAGCGTCACAGACAGCTTACCGTCATTTACAGCTACGACTGCGTTCTCTATTTTTGAGGTTTCATCATTTACCACCACATTGTAGGTCTTGTCACCTTCCACAACCTTTGCATAACCGTCCTTGTCTGTGCGGTCTGTGTTTATGGGCGGCACGATAGCGATACCGTCACTGTTCGTCTTGTCCTCTGCCGTTGTACCGTCCTTTGCATTAACGGTTACATCAACACCATTTACAGGCTTACCATCTGTATCTGCCACACCTATGATTATTCTGTTGTCGGGTGCGATAGCTTTACCATCGGGGAGTTTAACAGTTACTTTGCCGCTTGCCTTATCAACGCTCACAATCGCGCCGTTTATATCCCCGTCATTATCGCGTACCGATACGATATATGAATAGTCGGGAGTTACAACCTCGCTGCCTGTGTCGGGAACGATAGTCGGTTGAGGTGCGTCTGTCTGTGAAGGTGTGTCTGTTGCCGAAGGTGTATCCGTATTTATCGGCTGCTGTGTTTCCATCGGCAAGCCTGTTTCCTGCGGCTTGTCCGCAGGATCTAAACCGGGCTTTGCCGTCGGCGCGGGAGTGGGCGTTGCTTCCTCGATTATATTTTCATTCAAGGGCGGTATGGTTACAATGCCGTTTGCGTCCGTGTTCTCCGTTCTGTCACCGCCTGCGTTATCGTAAACATTCACGGGCATATCAGAAACAGGCTG
>JAFQYK010000130.1 GCA_017406485.1 Clostridia bacterium | reverse complement strand
TTTGTCAAGCGAGGGGAAATAGCGCGTTTCCCTAAGGCTTTCAACGTCGGCGCTCGTGGTTTCTATAAAGGTGGTTTCATCACTCTTTTTACGCTTTGCACCGCGTATCCGTTTTTCAAGCTCGGCTGTAAGCGCGTCACGCTTTTCGTCTGTAAGCGTGATTTCACCTACCGGCGACACAACCGCGGTTTCAACCTTGTCCAGAGAACGCTGAGTGTATACGTCAAATTCACGGATCGAGTCGGTTTCGTCGTCAAAAAACTCAATTCGTAACGGGTTATCAAGTCCGGGCGGGTAAATGTCCAAAATGCCGCCTCGAACCGCAAACTGTCCTGCGCCCTCTACCGCGTCCTCTCGCGAATAACCCATTATGATGAGGCTCTCTGTAAGCGCGTCAAGGTCAAAACGCTTGCCTATTTCAAATGTCACGCAAAGGCTTTCAAATTCCTCTTTTTCAGCCGTGAACTGCAAAAGTGCGTCAAGGCTTGTTATCACAATATACTTGCCGCCCGAAATAATTTTACGCAGCACACTAATCCTCGCGTGTTCATTCTGGTGACCCGAGGTTTCAATGTTATAAAAAACGTATTCCTTTGACGGAAAGTACAGCACGTTTTCACTGTACAAAAGCATATCGGAATACATTTTCCGCGCCTCCATATCGCTGTAGCAGATAACAAGCGCGTGTGATTGGTTCTCATTCGCAAGCGCGTATATAAGCTGTCCCTGCGCCGACTCGACTATTCCGGCTACCGATATGGGGGTGTTATTCAAATTTTTTACAATGCCCTTGTAGGGCTTGTAGTCCTTTAAAATATCAGAAAAATTCATTTTATGTTATACTTTCTCATTGCTTGGCATTGAACGCGTTCATCGCGCTGTCCACGCCGTTCTTTATTATTTCGCAAACCGCGCCCTCAGCCTTGATTATCGCGTCCTCCATTACGGGGATTTCGTCTTTTGTGAAGCGTCCCAAAACAAAGTCCGCCAAATCATAATCCTTGTGCTTCGGCGCGCCCACGCCCATTTTTACACGCGGAAATTTATCGCTTTGAAGCTGATAGATTATCGACTTTAAGCCGTTATGTCCGCCGTCGCTGCCCTTTCCCCTCACACGTATTCTACCCATATCGAGGGAAATATCATCATTTATCACAATAATATTTTCGGGCGGTATCTTGTAAAACCTCGCCATTTCGCCTATACTCTCGCCCGAAAGATTCATATACGTCTGCGGCTTTACGAGATACACCTTTTCGCCGGCTATATTGCCCTCGCCGTACACCGCCTTGAATTTCAGCTTTTTCAGCTTAATATTATGCTTTTCCGCAATATAGTCAAGCGTGTGGAAGCCGATATTATGACGCGTCATTTCGTATTGCCTGCCCGGATTTCCGAGTCCTGCTATAATAAACATCATTTACTCCTTTAAAAGATTAAGGGCAGAAAAACTGCCCCAATACATTACTTATTTCTCTTATCTGTCCAGCCCTCTTTATTGACCTGTCTTGCTCTCGCGATTGACAGCGTCTTGTCGGGAATATCTTCGGTTATGGTTGAGCCTGCGGCGATGTATACGCCGTCACCCGTCTTAACCGGCGCGACGAAGTTTGTGTTGCAGCCTACGAAGCAGTCATCGCCTATAACCGTCCTGAACTTGTTTTTACCGTCATAGTTACACGTAACCGTACCGCAGCCGAAGTTTACGCGCTCGCCTACGTCGCTGTCGCCTATGTAGGTAAGGTGCGATATTTTTGTGCCGTTGCCTATATTGGAATTTTTAAGCTCAACAAAATCGCCGACCTTAACGTCAGTTCCGACCTTACAATTCGGGCGCACATACGCGAACGGTCCAACGTGTGTTCCGGTGCCGATTTCGGAGTTCAATATAACGGAGCTTAACACCTCTACACCGTCATTTATAACCGCGTTATCAAGAGTGGTACCGCTGCCTATATAGCAGTCGGAGCCGATTTTTGTACCTGTCTTTATCGTGACGTTCTGCGCTATTTCGGTGTCGTTGCCAATTTCAACACCGTCCTCTATATACACGCTTTCGGGATTACGGATTGTAACGCCGTTTCTCATATGCGCTTCATTTATGCGCTGCTGCATAATCCTG
>JAFQYK010000129.1 GCA_017406485.1 Clostridia bacterium | reverse complement strand
GGGATTTCCGCAATCTTTGTGCTTTGGAACGTCACGCTGTCAATATCCGCCTCCAGAAACGCCTGTCCGCTAAGCTCGGTCACACCGTCGGGGATAACGGGGTTTCTGTCCGTACCCTTATACTTTGCAAGATAATGGCCGTCAAAAATTACAAAGTCGCCATCGTATTCATCAAAATATTTCTTCACGCACGGCACAGCTTCATTTACGTTTGCTCCGAGCATCACCTCAAAAATCTCCCTCGTCATACTGCCGTCCACCGTCACATCACTCAGATTGTGACATCCCGAAAATGCATAAATCTCAGGTTTTGTATTTGCCGATATTGTGATCGACGAGAGATTACGGCACATACCAAAGGCGTTTCTGTCAATACGCTTCACGCTGCTTGGGATTTTCACTTCCTCAATCGCCGTTTCATAAAACGCCTTAACGCCAATCGTTTTAATACCCGCCGGCAGCTCAACCGATGTAATTCCCGAGCCGGCAAAAACACCCTCGTTTATCTCTTCAAGGTTCTTCGGCAGTCTCACTGCTTTAAGCGCCTTACAACCACAAAAAGCGTAATCACCTATAACCGTCACGCTGTTTGGCACGTTGATGATGTCAAGTACAATGCAGCTGTTAAATGCTCTTTTTCCTATAACCTCCAGCCCCTCCGGCAGCGTCACACTTTCAAGCGATGTACACATAAAGCAGCAGTATTCGGGAATTTCTTTTATACCCTTCGGAAACCTTAGCTGCTCTATCGCATAGCACCGTTCAAAGGAAATATCACACCTCGCCGCATTTTCCGGCATATGTACGGCCCCCAGCTTTGGGCAGTGGGAAAACCGGGCCCTGTCAATTTCCTTCACGCTGTCTGCAATATACACGCTTTCCATCTCACGGCATTCCGTAAAGTCTACCCTCGAAAGGCTCTCAATACCGTCCTCAAATCTGACGGATTTTACTCTCATATTCGCTTTGTTAGTAAATGTTGCACCGTCCTCCTCATACGTCACCTCGTCCGCTCTTTCCATCGTGACATTCTCAACGCGCTTAACCGGATAGCCCTCAATCTCTGACGGAAAAACTAGGTCGGTTTCTTCCTTGTAAACGTGTGCGTCGGTTATCGTCGCCGCGCCATCTATAACATCATACTTAAACCGAACCCTCTTCTCACCGTCTGCGTCCGTTACATAATACGTCTCACCGTACTTGTCCTTTTCGGCCTGCACCTCCGCAGTCTGCTCCGATTCCAACGTCTGCTCCGTCCTTGCCGCTTCCTCCGCGTACGCCGCCGTGCCGCAAAGCATCAGCGACATAATAAGCGCTATAATCCTTTTAATGTACATAGCTTGTCCTCCTGTTCTAACTGCAGTTGTAGTATAAATATATAATACACTTGCAGTAGATGTTTGTCAAGAGGTTTTTTAATTTATTCGTACTCCACACTTCCGTCCTCATCGGTGACCAGCTCCATACGGTTAATGGACACCTCATAGGCGGTTTTTTCGATTGTTTCCTCGTCGCTTATACGCTTCTGATACGTGCGCGACTGTATCCTTCCCCAGATTTTCACATTATCCCCAACGCTCAAATTCTTCGCAAACCTCGCATTACGTCCCCACGCGATTATGGGTATGTAATCGGATTTGTTGTAGCTGCGATTGACGGCTAAAAGCAGGTCGGTTATCTCCCTGCCGAACGGCGTTGTGCGGTAGACAGGTGTTTTGCAGATATATCCGTTCAGGTAAAGCGTATTTGGGTTTCTGCTTTCACCCTCCTCATACGGCGCAATATCCTTTGCAAAAACCGTCAGTACAAGGCGGTTGCCGCCCTCCTCATAGCTGTTGTACGAGCGGAACTGACCTGTAACCGCGACCATATCACCCACATTATACTCATTCTCCGTTAAAAGCCTCTCCGACACCATCACCCGCACGTAATCCGCCGCCTCGCTGAGCCGCGGCACGCGCACTGTCGTCACATAGAACTTCTCACCATAAATTTCGTGGCTAAGCGCAAAACCCTCCTCGATTGTTCCCATAATTGATGCCTGGTTGTTTGATAAATTCTCCATTTGATGACCTCCTCTGTTGTGGTTAAATGCTTTTTTCATCAATGTTATATTATTCTTGTTATGGGATTATTATGCTAATTATATTTGCGATTTATGCGCAAGAAAAAAACACAAGCGGCTTGCTTGTGCTTTCCCATCCCCCACAAAAAAAACATTCACAAGCAAAATGCTTGTGAATGTGCGTGGTCGGAGTGACAGGACTTGAACCTGCGGCCCCTTGACCCCCAGTCAAGTGCGCTACCACCTGCGCTACACCCCGGTTTGGCGGCGTCGAGCCGCCTTATTCAAAAAAATAATGGTCGGGATGACAGGATTTGAACCTGC
>JAFQYK010000128.1 GCA_017406485.1 Clostridia bacterium | reverse complement strand
TTGAGCTTAGGGACGTTAAGGGTGATATTGTGTTCGAGGATGTCGCGTTTCGTTACGGTGACGCGAACGAAAATGTGCTCTCACATATAAATCTCGATATAAAGCAGGGCGATAGCATTGCGCTTGTCGGCCCGTCGGGCGGCGGAAAGACAACTTTGTGTAACCTGATACCGCGTTTTTATGACGTTACGGAGGGCAGGATTTTAATTGACGGTGTTGATGTGAAGGACGCTACACTTCACTCGCTGAGAAATTCGATAGGCGTTGTGCAGCAGGATGTGTATCTGTTTTCGGGTACGGTGTATGAGAATATCGCGTACGGTCTGCCGGGCGCTGATATGGACGCGGTTGAAGAAGCGGCAAAGCGCGCGGGAGCGCACGATTTCATTATGGCTCTGCCTAACGGATATGATACATATGTAGGCGAGCGCGGCGTGAAGCTGTCGAGCGGCCAGAAGCAGCGTATATCAATAGCGCGTGTCTTTTTGAAAAATCCGCCGATACTCATACTTGACGAGGCAACCTCGGCGCTTGACAATGAAAATGAAAGACTTGTGCAAAAGTCACTTGAACAGCTTGCAAAGGGCAGAACGGTGCTTACAATCGCGCACCGCCTAACCACTATACGAAATGCCAAAACAATACTCGTGCTAACAGAAAACGGTATAGAGGAAAGCGGTACGCACAAAGAGCTTATTGAAAAGGGCGGCTTATACGCGGATATGTATTCGATGTATGCAACACTGTAAAAATGTTATGAATATTTCATAAAAAAAACGGCTTTGTAATCAAAATGTAATAAAAATACCCAAATCTATTGCAATAAAGTACAATATGTAGTATAATAATGGACGTATAATATCTGAATTCGGAGGAATTGGAATGCAATACTGTAAGAATTGCGGCAGACAGCTCAAAGATGGTATGCGCTTTTGTGACCGGTGCGGTCAGTCAGTGAGAAAAGCACAGGAGAGCGGTCAGGCTGCAAGACACAGAGAGATAAATGAGCTTCGCGAGGAGAGACTTAACCGCAGAAAGCGTCTTGCCGAGAAAGAGGAAAGACAAATTCGCGCAAAGGAAAACAAGCGCAAAAAGAACGGTAAAAATATCGCTATATACATACTGGTAATTCTTTTGATAGCGGTTGCGAGCGTGCTTATAGGCTTTCTTTTGGCAGGCGGCAGCAACAGCAGCACTACCTCAAAGAACAGCTCACAAACGGCTACGACAAAGCCGTACAGCACGCCGGTTGTGACAGAAGCGCCGGCTGCGGCGGGAACATTCTCGGAGATAACTGTCGGCAACGTCAGATGTCCGTATCCGTCGGGCTTCCATTCGGGAACAGTGAGCGGAAATGAGAAAATGAACCTTACCGATCCCTTGGGCGGCGCAAAGATGATAATCGCGCAGGAGGCAAAGGGCGGCGATCCGATTGATTTGGCTAAGGCATATTCAAACAGCGTTGGCGCAAGCACGCCTGACGATATGCGTAAGGGTGATGACTGGTACAGCGTCACTGCTACCGTAAACGGAACAGTGCATCACAGAAAGAGCATTATTCGCAACGGCCTTTCCGTATACTATGATTTTGAATATGAAAAGTCCTCCGGATCGGCTTCAACATACGAGGGCTTTATTGAGGAAATTGACAAGAATTTTAAATAATAAGGCGAAAATAGATTGCTGCGCCAAATGCGGCGGCACACAAAAGGCCAAACACGATTTTGAATATTCTGCTTTTTTTACGGACAGTCACTACCGGCTGTCCGTTTTTTCTGCTTAAGCGTTCAATATATTTGCCGACGATAACCTCCGCGTCGGCAACAGCCTTTGAGTCCAGACCGGGGTTATAATCGCGCAGGACGATGATTGCCTGGCTGATATAGGGTGAGGAAAAGTTGTTCAGAATAACGACCTTTTTTGTGAGTTCCTTCATAATGATAAGCCATCCTTTCTCTGCGTTCAGGGATAAATAGGATGTGAAAGAACAATGTTCTTTCACACTATCATATTCCTGTTTTACATATTATTTCCAACTCGGAGAGGTTATATACAACTTATCCCACAAGGCTTTCCAATTCGCTTAGCGTCATACCGCTGTGGAGCGCGAGATTTATTCCGTTGGCAACGGTTTTCGCGCTGCGCTCTATTACGAGGTCAATATCCTTGGTTGTGACCATCAAAGGCGCCATTTCCTTAGGTATTTCGTTTTTTGAAATTGTTGCCGCGTCAATAACTGTCGGAACTCCTATTGCAATAACTTTAACGCCTGTGGTAGCTTCATTAAGGCCGCTGCGGTTGTTGCCCACGCCCGCTCCCGGCTGTATACCCGTGTCGGAAATCTGTATGGTGTTGCTAATTCTCTCGATATCCGCTGCCGCCAGAGCGTCAACGGCTATTATAAGGTCCGGTTTTACACGTTCGGTGACTGATTTTATTATATCCGCTGTTTCAATGCCTGTGGTACCGGAAACGCCCGGCGCAATTGCGCAAACGTCGCCCAGGTTGTCACCGAAAATATTACTCATACTCGATTTTAAATGGCGCGTAACTAAAAGTTTTGATACAACGCACGTACCCAATGCGTCAGGCGTTATGTCACGGTTGCCGAGTCCTGCTACAAGTATGACGCTGTTTGGGCTAAGGTCGGCCATTTTATGGATTTCGTTTGCTATTATTGTGCAAACCCTCTCATATATCTCAACGCTGTATTTAAGGTCGGGCGCGTCGATTGTAATGTAGTTGCCCTGCGCCTTACCGAGCGCGCGTTCGCCGTTTTCGTTCGTTATCTCCACACGCGTGACGGTTATTCTGCCCATTTCCTCGACGCGCGATATGACGCCGTTAATCTCTGTGGCTTCCTTTGCTTCTCTTTTGCTGATTTCGTGCGCCTCAACGGCAAGGTCTGTTCGTACATTTATCATAGTTCAATTTCTCCTTTTTCAGTCTTTTTATAGTTTAAGGAGATTTGAATTTATTATACAAAAAGACCGGCAAAAAGCCGGTCAAGGTTTTATTCAGTCATAGCTTTGTCTATGATTGTTTTTAACTGGTTTTTGTCAGAAACTTTGGGACTCATTGCACTGATGTCATTTTTTGTGTTAAGCATAATTACCATCGGTGTATTGCCCTGTACAGGGAAATTCTTAGCCGCCTCTGTATCCTCGTCAATATTTATAACGGTGAAGTTTACCTTTTCGCCATATTCTTTCTTAAGTTCTTCAACAGTGTTCTTTTCAGCATCCAAACTCTCATCACTGTTGGAAATGAAATACATAAGTGTCGGAGTGACCTTTTCAACAGCCGCTTGCGCTGTAGCCTTTGGTTCTTCCTTCTTCTCAGGTGCTTTTGTTCCGCAGCCGGTAACCATACTTACTGCAAGAACAGCCACACAGCCAAGCGCTAAAATCTTCTTTTTCATTTTATTCGTCTCCTTTTTCTATTTGATTTTTAAGTATATCTAAAGCACGGAGCGCAATTTTGTTATAGCGCTCGGCTTTATTTCGTATTTTTTCTCCCAAGCCCTCTATTATGCCGAAGTTTGCGTTCATCGGCTGAAATTTATCGTTTGCGGGGTTTGAAATGTACAACGGCAGCGCGCCTATGCACGTCTTGTTGTCAGGCTCGAACATTTCCTCGCCCA
>JAFQYK010000127.1 GCA_017406485.1 Clostridia bacterium | reverse complement strand
CTGCGGCGAAAGCCTGGAGCAGAGAGAAGCCGGCATAACAATGGACTTCATCACAATTCAGATTAAAAAGGCATTCGCTGACATTTCGGCTGCTGACGCTAAGAAGGTAGTAGTAGCATACGAGCCTATCTGGGCTATCGGCACAGGCAAGACCGCTACGGACGATCAGGCTGAGGAAGTTTGCGGCGCAATCAGAAAGGTACTAGAAGGTCTTTATGACGCTGATACGGCAAACACAATCACAATCCAGTACGGCGGCAGTATGAACGCTTCTAACTGCGCGGGACTTCTCGCAAAGCCGAACATTGACGGCGGTCTTATCGGCGGCGCTTCATTAAAGAGCGCAGACTTCGCTGTTATAACTAATGCAGCTAAATAAATAGACTTTATAAGGTGCTGTCGCATAGGCGGCAGCCCTTTGACTTTAAAGGAGAAATTAAAATGGCAAAGAAACCAATCGCACTAATAATAATGGACGGCTTCGGCATAAACCCAAATACAGAGGGAAACGCGATAGCGGCGGCAAAAAAACCAAATCTTGACAAATTTATGGCTACATATCCGCATACACAGCTTTCCGCCTCCGGTCTTGACGTTGGACTGCCCGACGGTCAGATGGGTAACAGCGAGGTCGGCCACACCAACATAGGCGCAGGCCGCGTAGTATATCAGATGCTCGTTAAGATTACAAAGGACATAAACGACGGCAAGATAAACGACAACAAGGCATTATCCGACGCTATGGACAAGGCAAAGGAAAGCGGTAAGGCGCTCCACCTTATGGGACTTCTCTCGGACGGCGGCGTTCACAGCCACAACGAGCATTTATATGGTCTTTTACGTATGGCTAAGAAAAAGGGCTTAGATAAGGTATACGTTCACACCTTCCTTGACGGACGTGACGTTCCCCCGACCTCCGGCGCTGACTATATGGCCGAGCTTCAGAAGGAGATAGACGAAATCGGCGTAGGCTCAATCGCGACAATCGCAGGCCGTTTCTACGCGATGGACAGAGATTTCGCGTGGGACAGAGTGGAAAAGGCGTATAACGCGATAGTTAAAGGCGAGGGAATACAGGAGGATGACGCGGTGCAGGCTGTCAAGAACAGCTATGCAAATGATGTGACAGACGAGTTCGTTGTTCCGACTGTTGTTGACAAGAACGGTAAGGTCAAAGAAGGCGACAGCGTAATCTTCTTCAATTTCCGCCCCGACAGAGCGCGTCAGATTACAAGAACGTTCGTTGACCCCGATTTTGACGGCTTTGAGAGAGCATATTTCCCGGTAAACTTCGTATGTATGACACAGTATGACGAGTCAATGCCCAACGTTACCGTTGCATATCCGCCAGAGTCGCTTGAAATGACCTTCGGCGAGTACATCAGCAAAAAGGGACTTACACAGCTCAGAATAGCCGAAACACAGAAGTACGCGCACGTTACGTTCTTCTTTAACGGCGGTGAGGAAAAGCAGTTCGAGGGCGAGGACAGAATACTTATTAAGTCGCCGGACGTTGAAACGTTCGATATGAAGCCTGAAATGAGCGCGTATGAAGTAACGGACGCGGTTGTTGACGCGATAAACTCCGATAAATTCGATGTTATCATACTAAACTACGCAAACTGCGATATGGTAGGTCATACAGGTATTATGGACGCGGCAATTAAAGCTGTTGAAGCGGTTGACGAATGCGTGGGAAGAATGGTTGACGCGATTTTGGCTAAAGGCGGTCAGGCAATCATCACCGCCGACCACGGTAATGCGGATTGTCTTATAGATCCCGTAACAAAAGCGCCGTTCACAGCTCACACAACAAACCCCGTACCGATGATTTTAATTGGAGCGGGCGATGTTAAGCTAAAGACGGGCAGACTGTCAGATTTGTGCCCGACAATGCTCGATATAATGGGCTT
>JAFQYK010000013.1 GCA_017406485.1 Clostridia bacterium | reverse complement strand
TATTTAAAGGCGATTGAGACAGGACATACCGACAACGATAATGAGGAAAAATAAATGGTTTAACAGATGGGGCGGAAATTACTCCGCCCTTATCTTGCAAACACGACAAACATTATATATAATATAGTAGAAACGAGGTATTAAATGGAAAAGAGGTATAACATATTGGATTTAACAGCAATTATGAAATTCACGCTTGCAATTCAAAAATCGCAGGTTGAAATTGGAAAAATTTATCACGAATTGAACAACGAGACAGACGAAACGCTTGACTATTTACAGGAAAACAAAATAGAATACTTTGTACCGGCAGAGATAGCAGCCGACACCTTTAAAGCCTTTGTTATGGCAGAAATGAAACGGTATCAGGCGATAGAAAGCAATGTTACGGCGGTATGGAAGGTTATTGAGAACATTTTTGAAAATGAGGACAGTGACGAGTTATGCGCCTTTGCGGATGCGGTTGAGTTTATGGCGAATGAAAACTTTAAACACCACAATGCTTTTATGGACGTAGCTACGGCATACAGAGAATTTATTGAGCAATCGCCGGATGGTGTACCGCGTGATGAAATGCTTGATATGCTGATGTCGCTTAATCGGCTGTCGGAAGGTAATTTGAGGCTGACTGTCGGTTGCTTCAAGAAGATAAACAAGGCGTATGAGAATTTGACGGGAAATAGCCAATAGCAGATATTTAATATAATAATTTAAAACAAAATGTATATAATGTATTGACATTGTAAATCATATTCAGTATAATATGTATGAGAGGTGATTTATTATGGCTACAGTACCAACACAAGTACGAATAGATGAAAATTTAAAACAACAGGCATCCGAGCTTTTCAACAGTCTTGGACTTGATATGTCAAGTGCAATCAATGTATTTTTAAGACAGGCGGTATTAAGAGGGGGCTTGCCCTTTAGTGTAGAATTGCCACGATACAAGCCGGAGGTGATAGCGGCAATGGAAGAAGCAAAACAAATCAGCCGCGATCCGAGTACAAAGAAATATGACAGCTTTGCAGAAATGCTGGAGGATTTAAACATATGAAAAAATACAAATTAGCTGTTTCAAACAAATTCAAGAAGAGCTTGGAACGTGCTAAGAAACGCGGATTAGACATATCCTTGATGGATGACATTGTTGAAAAACTATTGTGCCGTATTCCGCTTGAACAGAAGTATAAGGATCATCCGCTTAAAGGTGAATTTAAGGGTTTTAGAGAATGTCATATACAGCCTGATTGGTTATTGGTGTATCTTGTTGAGAATGATATATTGACGCTTACACTTGTTGATACAGGATCACACGCTGACATTTTTGATATTTAATAATATGGGGACAGTTCTGTATGAATTGTCCCATATTTACACAATACACCCTACACGAAAACATTTGATTTTGTAGAGGTGTTTTTCAACTGCAAATACACATTGATTTTAAGATAAAAATCATACACGAAATAAATTATGGTTTTTGTAGAATGAAGGTGACGATATGAAAGAGAAAAACACGGAAAATAGAATATACGCATATATGCGAATTTCCACAAACAATAAAAAGCAGAGTACGGACAGACAACAACAGACTATTATTGAATATGCGATAGCGAACGATTTTAAAATTTATGAATTTGTTTCAGATACAATTACCGGCGGAACAAAAGCGGACAACAGACCAAATTATCATGCTATGAAAGGCAATCTAAGACCCAAAGACACGCTTGTTGTATGTGATGTTGACCGTTTGGGTAGAAATGCCGATGATGTTATTGTGGAGATTAAGGACTTACAATCAAAGGGAGTTCGGGTTGTCGCTCTTGATGTTCCTTTCATGAATGACTGGCAGAAAATGAACGATGACAGCCTATCAAAAATGATAATTGATATATTTATCACGCTCAAGGCTCACATTGCACAACAGGAAAAAGAAAAAATCCATGACAGAGTAATGCAGGGATTAAACACAGCAAAAGCCAAAGGTAAGAAGCTGGGCAGACCGTCAACGGGTGTTCCGCAGCACTTCATTAAGGAATATAGCAAATTCCAAAGCGGTGAATACGGAAATATATCCGTTGTACAGTTTGCAAAGCTACAGTCAATAGCGGTCAGCACCTATTATAAATATGTTGGTATTTTGAATAGAGAGAAAGCGAGGAAATAAACATATGGGAACACTGGTAGACGATTTAAAAGAAGTACAAAGCATTGATGATTTTTATAAGGTTGCACACGGACACGGCTATTAC
>JAFQYK010000012.1 GCA_017406485.1 Clostridia bacterium | reverse complement strand
TGTTGATAGAACACCGCTTGTTAAATTATCTTTTTTTTCTGCATTGACTGAAAAAAATATGTAATATTTTT
The DNA here is from genome assembly GCA_017406485.1 of Clostridia bacterium. GTDB lineage: Bacteria > Bacillota > Clostridia > UBA1381 > UBA1381 > Hominilimicola. The sequence continues at coordinate 24,515 of JAFQYK010000012.1, read as the reverse complement.
ATTAAAAAAACATTCAATTGTATTTTTTCGGTAATATTACTGTAATCTTTCGTCAAATTGCACAATGCAAATTTTACTCAAAAAAGATAAAAAAATAAAATGATTTTGTTAGATTTGTCGGAAAAAAACACAAAAAACCCAAAAATGTTCATTTTTTGTTTAATTGTTCATTAAATTAATAAAATAAGTGTTGACATATTCGTAATAATGCATTAAAATGAAAATAGGACAATTATGTCCTGTCAAAAAAAATATTGGCAAAATTACACAAAACACCAAATGATCTAGGAGGACAAGATGAGTTTGGGCAAAGTGACCCGTAAGGCTATTTCGATAGCTTTACTGGCTGCGATGACAACATCATCCCTGTCGTCGCAGGCAAGTACCATTCCTATGATTGACGGCAACGTTTTTGACGTAAACGCCATCAGTTATATGGACACGGGAAATACTCAGAACACGGAGGCGGAAAATTCTGCCCCGGATGAGTACGCACAATCAGAAGGCTCAGAATCTGTTTCAAAAGAAGAAGCAGAGGCTGGGTCTAATAGTGATGCTGCGGAAAATTCTGAGACTGCTTCCTCAACAGGCGCTGATTCCAAAACCACCTCCTCCCGGACCACATCAAGCTATACGGGCGAGAATTCTTCATATGAAAATTATGAGAGTACCGATTCAGTGCAGGTCGAGGATGAAAATCCGCTGACTTCGGGAAATCGCACGAGCGGCTTCATTTCTTTGGACAAGCAGGCCATCGGCTTTACAAAGGTCGGCGACGTTGTTTCCGTTACAGCTACAACTGCGGACGATGTCAAGGATAAGGTCGTATGGCGTGTTGCAGATCCCGAAAGACTTCGAGTAAGAACATCAGAGCAAGAGGGAAATGCAAGCACAGCCCAAATCGAGTGGATTGGTATTGGCGACGCGGATCAGACAAGAACAAGCTTCTTTGCCGCGCTCGAAAGCAATCCGGATGAATACACAGAGGGAACCGCTATGCTGTTTGGCGGCAACGAGACCTCAACCGATTTGAGCGAACAGACTGAGAACAAGGAACTGAAGACATCCTTTGAATCCCCGGAAGTTGAAGAATTCTTAAAACAGATGTACGCGGAAGGTCTTTCGCAGGAGAACTCAGACTATGATTTATCAAAGCTGTTTGATGACTCCGCAGACAAGACTTACACGCCCTATACTGATGAGGTGGATGAAGATAGCAGCGCTCTGGCTGTTACAAAAGATGAAAGCTCTTACTTTGAGCTTCTTTCTAAAAACGAGCTTTCGGATACAGAGCTTATACAAAATCTTACCGAAAGCAATGATGAAGCGTCCTCCGAGGCTGAAAAGACAGCTTGGGAGGAAGAAAATGACAGAGTTTCTTCCTATTTAAATAGCGATTTGGAAGAGGACACAAAAACAGTCGACGAAACAAGCAGCAAAAACACCGATGCCGCAGCAGCAGACACCGACAGCTCAGCTGCCGTTTCCAAAACAAATGAAACACCGGCTTCATCACCTGCAACCCAACCGGCTGCTAAAACCGAAACTGTAAAAGAAACGGTTAAGGAAGTTGACACGCAGAATGTTTCGAGAGAGACAACTAAGACTGAAACGGTAACGACTGAAATTGTTGACAGCGAAACAACATATGAAACTGTCACTAAAGAGGTTGAAACAAAAGTACCGACGACAGTTACCTCCGAAAATGAACAGGTTATCGAAACAGAAGTGTTCAACGACGAGGGCGAGATGGAAACCGTTACGGAAACCATCACCGTTCCGACTACCGAAACAGTTTATGAAACCGTTACGGAAACAGTTACGGAAGAAGTACCCGTTAATACAAAGTATAACGTTAAGGAAACAGTTGTTGTGTCAACCGTTGTAACAGAAACGGTTACCAATAAGTACGGCGAGGTTCTTTCCAAGAAGGTAATATCCTCCGATGAGTCAAGCTCTTCTAGAGATTACACCACCACAACCGAGCCGAATGTAGGAACGACGACGAACGTTACAACCTCGAACGACTCTGACACAATCGAGAAGGTAACGGAACATCAGATTGAAAAGACTGTCACGACTGAAGCGCCGACAGATGAAGCGGCTCCGGTAAATGACGCTTCTGTATCACCGGCAAAGGAAGAGAGCAGAGAAATCACACCGCTTGAAAAGTTCGCGTCAGATAATACAGACACTACGGCACAGAAGACAACTGAAACCTACATAGCGCCGGCAAAGGAAAACATTTCCGCTGCCGACACAACTGTGACCAAAACGGAAACTGCAATTAAAGAAGAAAACGACACCGGCAAATCCGAAACCAAAACGGAAGAACCTGCGATAAAAGCAGAAATCTCTTCGGAAAATGAAGAGGAAAACAAAACGGCTTCGGAAAACCCGGATAATATAGAAACCACAAATGAACCGACAGCTACCGGGGACATTGAGGGCGAAACACTTCCGGCAGTAGCAGAGATGCTGACCGAGAATTATGACCTTGACGATATAGCTCTCCTCAATAATTCCTTCTCACTCGCTTCGGCAGACAACGGCTTCTCGCTTATGAGCCTTTCGACAGAGGCAAGCACACTGAATGCAAGCACAGGCGTTAACACTATCGCAATTCGCGTCGGCGAAACAAGCTCTCTTACCGATCTCTTTACAATGAAGGGTAAGTCATACGGCGCTGACCTTCCGATTGTGACAGACGGCAGACTTGCTTCGATAGATGCGGGCGGAAATATAAAAGGTCTTGCACAGGGACGTACAACAATCAGACTTGCAGCAGGCGGAATTTACAACCTTGAGGTTTACGGCGCAGAGGAAGCAACCGTTCTTCCCTCGGCTGTTCCGATGGTTGTTTCTCAGGGTCCGTTCTCGCTCGCGCTTCAGAATAACGGCAGCGTCTGGGGCTGGGGCGGCAATAATGACTCAAGACTTGCAAACGCGACAAGTAACGTTGTGATGTCGCCGAATAATATTCAGATTAAGAAAAACGGTAAACTTGCCAACCTCACAGGCATTAAGCATATAGCGGCGGGTGACGGTCACGCGCTTGCTGTTACTGACGATGGTTACGTTTACTCCTGGGGTCTTAACAAGAATGGTCAGCTTGGCCGCGGTTCACTCAGCACAGATGCTTCACAGTCAAATCCCGATTATGTTGTTAAAGAGGATGGCGAAAGACTCTCAAATATTGAGTATGTATTCGCAGGAACATATTCTTCATACGCTATTGCAAAAGACGGAAGCGTGTGGGCTTGGGGTGAAACAAAATACGGTCAGCTCGGTATAGGCAAAAACTTTACAGAAGGTCAGACAGATGACTCACTTTACAATGTGAAATTCGCCACTCCGCTGACGACAACAATGAGCGGCGATCCGTTTGGCAACATTATAAAGATTTCAGCCAGCCAGTCACACGCGCTTGCACTCGACACCTCAAACAATGTATATATCTGGGGTGACAATGTTGACAGCCTTCTTATAAATAATGATGATAATTACACCGGCACGTTATATTTGAACAGACCGGTTAAGCGTAATATAGACGGCGCGCCCGGACTTGCGATTGACGTTGCGGCCGGCGGTACATATATAGAAAATGTCGGAACAGACACAAGCTCACAAATCGGACTGAGATTTCACTCGGTTGTTGCGTTTGATAACAGAACAGGTTCAAACGTTTATACCTGGGGTCACAATGAAACACGTCAGCTCGGTTATCCTACCGGTGAGGTTGTGGATCTCAAATATACTCTTGTACCAAACGCAACTCCTCAGGCAGTAAAGCAGTATTCGGACAGCTCAACCTTCAGCGGTTTTGAAGGAATGGTTGTTTCAGTAACAGCCTCCCCGTATAACACTGCCGCAATAGTTGCTTCAGGCGACGGCAAGACCGGTGTTCCATATACTTGGGGCGATAACCAGGAGCAGCAGCTTGGTATTATAGTAGGTCCTCAATTTGATGGCGATGAGGAAAAAATTCCAGACCAGTATGATCCCGCTATTGTAATGTGGGATAAGACAAATAACTATACAAATTATTTCACCGATGTTGACCAGATTATTTTAAGCTCTTATGTGACGAGCGCGGTAAGATCCGACGGTACAGTCTGGAGCTGGGGCAGCAACTCCTTCGGCCAGCTCGGTAACCTCGCATACGGAAATGTCAAGCAGCCCTTCCCTGTTCTTACAGGTGATATGGAGTCAAAGACTCTTATTGCAAATCACGTAATTGTAACAGAGCCTGATGAAAACGGCAATGAAGAAATTGTAAACGAGTATATGAGGTATGCTCAAATTCCTTCTCCGCTGTATATAACTACAAAGCAGAATGTGAAGGTTGACTACAGCAGCGTAAAGATTTTGCATAATGTCGGCTTTAATGTTTACAAAAACAATAAGGAAATAGACCCGACAGATCCGGTTAAATTCACTCCGACACCGACCGGTGTTGTTACAGGTACCGATACAAATATCGGCACGGAAAAATGGTATGTTGCCGAACCGGTTAATTTTAAGGACAAGAAAAAGGATGTAGACCTTGTAATTACAGATGGTTCACCGGCAACGGATAATGTTAAAAAAGGCTCGCTTCTTCTGAATGTTGCTCCGCCGAATATGTTCGCCGATCCGATGGTAGTTTCGGGTGATGACTTCACCGTTGCGCTCAAATCTGACGGTACGGTCTGGGCGTGGGGCGCTAACACCTACGGTCAGCTTGGCTATGGCTTTAGGGATGGCAGAAATGAAGATACCCAAGGCCCCGTCCAGGTACTCGCGGTCGCTGACCCGATTACAAAAGATGATGAGGGCAATCTTGTAGTACCTGCATATACAAACAACAAGGTGCTAAAGGGTATTCATAAGATAGACGCGGGTGAGCATCATGTTCTCGCCAAGGCAAGCGACGGTACTGTTTACGCGTGGGGCTGGAACAAGGATGGTCAGCTCGGTATAGATTCCACCGTTGACCAGAACCGTCCGGTAAAGGTATTCAGCGGTACGTTTGACGGCGCTGACGAATATCTTGCGTTTGTTCAGGATATAGCTGCCGGCGGCAGACATTCTTTGGCGATTGTCAGAACCTCGGAGTATTATTTCGACGGTAATAAGAAAACCGATTCAGACGACGATGAGGAAGAGGAGGAAACAACAACCTCCGCAATGAAGCAGAGAACTATAAACAGTATCTATTCCTGGGGCGCTAACGATTACGGTCAGCTCGGCTATACTGTTGACAAAAATCTTATCGGCGAAGGTCAGTATGTCGCTACACCTGTAAGAGTTGTTGACGGTCAGGCGGCTGAGGGAACTACAGCCGGCGGCGATTCGGGTGACGATGATACACAGACAGACGCATATGATAAGGATGTTTATATACTGAACGCTGTTAAACTTGCAGCAGGTAAAAACCATTCCGCAGCAATAGTAGACAGCTTCGATGAATCGGACAAAAACTACAATTATTATAAGTATGTTTTCACCTGGGGAAGCAATGAGTATGGTCAGATGGGCGCAAGCCAGGAGGACTATGAGTATCAGTTCCCCTACCCGCTTTCCTACGGAGAAAATACAAGTTATGCATATCCGCCGGCGGTAAGCGGCGAGAACGGTTATTCCCCCGCAGACGAAAATCTTTGCGGTATAATTGATATTGCCTCCGGTGATAACCACCTGCTGTTCCTGAGAGAAGAGTCACTCGGCTCGGATACAGGCGTAGTTATGGCTCTTGGTAATAACTCAAAGGGTCAGCTCGGCAGAGGTCTTTCAAGCGCGTATGAATATAATGTTACCTCGAGGGGCAGCAATCAGTATTTTGTAACACTGGACGGCAGCGCTGAGCTGGGAAGCATAAGCGCGATTGCTGCAAACGGCGACAGTAGTATGCTGCTTGACAAGTACGGAAGAGTATATGTTTTAGGTGACAACTCAAAGGGTCAGCTCGGCAACGGCACTAAAGACAACGACTCACATAACAAGGCTATATATAATCAGCAGAGCGCGCTCACATCATACACAACAGATATAAAGCGCGAAAATAAGTCGATAGGTCTCGGCGCAAAGAGCGGATACGTAATGCGTGAGGACGGGTATCTTTACGCGTTCGGTTATAACGGCGACGGACAGCTCGGTGAAATGTCACGCGAGGACAGAATTATTCCGGTAAGAGTAGGCTCGGTTGAGGATGAAATTCTTTCTATAGATGTAACTCTCCCCGGCGCAGCTTCACCGGTCAAGAATCCGAATGTTGTAAATATTACAAAGGGTCAGACCGTCCAGATTGGCACAAAGGGTACGCTTATCGAAATGAGAGGCTTTAACCTTATCGTTGAGGACAACCCGGAATTTGCGGACAGACCTCTCGCCTTCTCCTCCTCTGACAGCAAAATTGCAACGGTTGACGCAAGCGGTAAGGTAACAGCGCTTTCAAGAGGTACGGTTGTAATCAAGGCAGCGACCACATCAAATGTGACAAGTAAGATTACGAACGGTTCTAAATCCGGAACCGCTATGTTCGTTCTTAACATAAAGGAAAATGACGAAAGCGATCCCGAGCCTGCCGACTTCTATACAGAGCCGATGGTTGCGGGCGGAGATGACTTCTCAATCGCACTTAAATCAAACGGTACTGTCTGGACCTGGGGCTCGAACGACGACGGTCAGCTCGGTAACGGCGTGAAGTCTGACATTGAAAGCGGCGTTTATGTAGAACGTAAGCAATACCTCCCTGTTCAGGTTGAAACAGACCTGGAGGGTAATCCGATAGAAAAAATAATCGCGGTAGCTGCGGGTGAAAACCACGCGGTTGCTTTGCGCGAGGACGGTAAGGTTTACGCCTGGGGTTCGAACAGCCACGGTCAGATTGGTAACGGTCATAGCGGTGTTGACCAGGCGGTTGAGGATTACAAGAACACCGATCCGCACGAGGCTATTGAAACAGAGGACGGTATTAACTACTATATCTATGAACCGTCGGGACTCCTTAAAATAAATGAAATCATCCAGAGGCGTGAACCGCTTCAGACAATCGTCGACGAAGTCTCGGTTGAAACGCAGAGATATAAGTTCCATATTATGGCTGACCTTGATATGGAGGGTATAGACTTTGTACCTATAAATTGTGTTACCGAAGGCTATGATCCCGGCTTCCGCGATGAATTCTACGGAAACGGCCACAGAATTTCACACCTTACAATTAAAAATCCGGAAAACCTTGTCCAGAAGCAGGTAGGCGACTATAAGACATTTATTGCCGCTATGTTTGCGTACAACTATGGTATAATCGACGGACTTATTCTTTCCAATGTTGATATAAGCAACACAGTTCATCATTACAGAGTATCCGAGAGTGAAAACGCTTCGGTACATTCATACGCTGCAGGTATTGTCGGCATAAATGAAACCTCCGACACGATGACCGGTGTTATTACAAGATCCGCAGTTTATTCCGGTTCGATATCTTCCTTCAACAGATCCGCTTCTATTGCTGTTGAGAATAAGGGTAAGATAGAAAATGTATACAACCGCGCAAATATAGTTGTAGACGGCTCGCAAAATAACCAGCTTGATGTGTATGCCGGCGGTATTGTCGCAATCAACCTCAATGAGGAGCATACAGGTATAAAAGCGGTCTACAACACAGGCAGCGTAACCGCGCCCGGCGGACAGGAGGGCGTAAACAAATCATATAAGGGCAGCATTGTCGGCAGTAACAATGTTCAGAGCGTAAACACCGGCGCGGACTACTCCGGTGTTGTCAGCGCGTACACAAATATAAGCTCGGATGTACTCGGACTTATCGGCAACGTTGCAAATAACGATACCGATAACGTTAACAAGGCGATTATGTCGCATATTGTAACGCTTCACAGTCAGACAGAGTTTGATGAAAACTGGGATTTTGTAAACACCTGGGAATACTTCACCGATTGGGACCAGGATGACCTCCCTGTTCTCGTTATTGAAACAGACCCGCCGGTAAAGGTAAGTCTTGACGACTTTACAAAGCAGGATGTTCTTCGTCCTTCTTTTGTGAATACGCTTGACCTAAGCGGAAACCTTGTACCACTCACAAATATCATCGCTGTTGAGGCAGGCGGCAACAACACAATTATGCTTGCGGCAGACGGCTCTGTTTACGCGCTTGGCGCGAATGACGAAGGCCAGACCGGTAACGGTAACAACGGCACCTTCACCGAGCTTATGGGAATAACCGTTCCCAATGAACTGCCGAAGCATTTAAAGACAGCCGTTAAGGTAATGAACGGTCTTGCGCCGAGCAATAATATGTACCTTTCGGATGTAATCAGAATTTCAGCCGGCAAGAATTACACAGCCGCGCTTCGTTCAAACGGTAAGCTTGTAATCTGGGGCAGCAACGCGTACGGCCAGCTCGCCAACGGCGGACAGACGCTCAGAAACCAGCCGGTATACGTTACATACGAAACCTCCACAGCTATAGACAACTCCCTCACGGACAAAGTCAGAAATATAGCTGATGTTGCCGCGGGCGGTGAACACGCGCTTGCGCTTAACTTTGAAAATATGCTGTACGCCTGGGGTAACAATGACAGATACCAGTTATCCTCAGCTATATCAGCTCCATATAAGACACACGCTGCTCTTATTAAGGACGGCGTGAGCATAAACAACGCTTTAAAGGACAAGACAATAAAAAGAATTACCGCAGGTGACAGACACTCGGCAGTTCTTACATATATAACAGATACCTCAGACGGTTCAAATTATGATACAACAACCATCTTCACCTGGGGTAACAACGCTATTGAAGAAACGTATTATGATGAAAACCGCGTTCTGCAGACGCGCTCCGTTCCGGTTGGCCAGCTCGGCACACTCAATTATGACGATATAAGCGCAGCGGCGCCCACACAGGTAAATCACGGTACGAGCATAAACAAGAACGGCAGTGAGTATTACATTGACGCTCTCTATTTCGGCGCGGCAGGAAACCACACAATTGCAATTAAGAATGACGGTTATGTTTACACCTGGGGCTATAATAATATGGGTCAGGTTGGTGACATTTCCTACAGAAACAGATATTCACCCGTTATGACGGGTGACCTCGAGGCTAAAATATTTATGCTCGAGGATGTCCGCGTTACATCTGACGCGGAAACAAAGAACCCCAAGAACTATCCGACAGCAGCGGATAAAGAGGTTCCGGTTGAAATTAACATCAGCCAGAATTCCGAAGCAACTATTGACGCCGCAAACACTTCACAGAAATTCCTTTCCGGCTTCAATATGCTTCACAACAACAAGACCGTAAAGACGGATGCTTCCTCCTACGGCAAGATTGTATTCTCCAGCTCAGATGAAACGGTCGCAACCGTTGTGGCCGAGGCAGAGGAGGATACGGACGGTAATATTACCGGAATAAAGGGTGTTGTTAAGTCGGGTGATAAATTCGGCCGGACAACGATTGTAATTAACAATACTGAAACAGGCTACATCGGTTCTCTCATTATAAATGTAACCGATGGTATTACGCTGCCCAAGGTTGTGACCGGAACAGACTTCTCCGCCGGTCTCAGCGCGACAGGTCTTGTATATACCTGGGGCGACAACTCAAAGGGTCAGCTCGGCAGAGAGATTGTAGAGGGTGAGGAGTATTCATATATTCCGACGCTCGTAAGTTTTGTTGACAAGTTTGGTGATGAAAGAAAAATAAAGGCGATTGCCGCGGGCGAGGACTTTGTTGCCGCTCTTGATACAGAGGGTGACATATGGACATTCGGCGGCAACAAGAGTATGCAGCTCGGCAGAAAGACAACGGTAACAAAGACAGTTGAAGGTGTTGAAACCACTACCGACACCTATTCGTATGATTATGCCTGGAAGCCGGGTATAGTTGAAATGCCGGATGAGCTTCAGGGCACATTTATAAACCTTGCCGCAGGTAAAGACAGCGTTTACGCGCTTACCGAAACAGGTACGGTTTATTCGTGGGGTCAGGCTAAGCAGGGTCAGCTCGGCACAAGCTCGATGGTGACAACTCCGCTTATCGCGGCTGCTTCAAAGGGTGCAAGCGCCAGCCTTTCAAGCCACCTTGAAGACGTTGTCAGAATTGAAGCAGGCGAGGACTTTGCAGTTGTACTAAAGAGAAACGGCGATGTGTTCTCGTTCGGTAACAATGACAAGGGTCAGCTTGGCAACAATGTTGATGATGACCAGAAGAACGTTCCTATCCAGGTTTGGAAGGGCGATTATGTTTACAACGAAGATACCTACATTCACCACGTAGTTGATATAGCGGCAGGCGGCTACAGCGCTGCACTTTTGGCGCAGGGCTCAAAGGAAGAAACTATTGAGGTTCCCGTAGAGCCGGCTCCGTCTGATCCGGACAGCGGCGATCCCGGCACAGGCAGTGACCCGGGCACAGGCAGTGATCCCGAGCCTGCAACTCCGGCTACAGAAACAAAGACAATTACTACATATTATAATACACTCTATACCTGGGGCTTAAATGACAACGGCCAGCTTGGTATAGGTCAGAAAACGTATGAAAATGACTTTATGGTTGAAGGTCAGCCGAGAAAGGTTGAGCTTGAAAATGTAAGAAGCGCGGCGATCGGCTATAACCATATGCTCGCTCTTACAAATAACGACACCGTTTACGCGTGGGGACTTAACGCTTCAAAGCAGTTAGGCCTTGGCGAGTACAATATGGATACCCAAGCCGGCTACGACACAGCGACCAATATCGCGTACGTGCCCTTCCCCGTTTATGACGGTGAAACATATTCAAAGACGCAGTTCGGTGATCACGAGGGCAAGACGGAAACAGCTTCAAACTACTCGCTCCCCGTCTATATAATCGGCGCGGGCAGAAACTTCTCAACCGCAATCCGTTCAACCGGCCGCGTATACGCGTGGGGCAGCAATGAGAAGTGGCACATCGGTGACTATTCATCAGGTGACAGAAGTTTCCCGACGCAGGTTGGTACAAAGGAAAGTAACACTATCGACGTCAGAGGCGCAAAGACTGTTTCAAAGCCTTCGGGACTTAATAAGGAAAGTTTTGTCAGACTTCCCTCGCAGGTAGAGCTTACATACAACCCGAATACCGGCGTGTATGAGGAGCTTGTTATTGACGCGGGCGAATTGTATACGGATATAGAGAACAGATTTAACCTGTTCGACAGAAATGACGCGGATAATGTCAAGATAGACGGCATTACCGGGTCTGATTTTGGTGTTATAAATAAAAAGCTGTTTAATATAACCGCAAGCGGAAATGAAATCCACATCACACCGAACACCTCATACCGCTTCGGAACAACTACACTCACAATAAAGAAGAACGAGTTCACAACAAATGTACTCTTGAAGCTTATCCCCGCGCCGGGTATTGTCGAGCCGATGATTGCTTCGGGTAAGGACTTCACCGTCGCTTTAAAGTCAGACGGAAGTCTCTGGACCTGGGGTAACAACGAACGCGGTCAGCTCGGTGACGGTACTCAGACAAACCGCGCATATCCTGTCCGCGTACTCACTAAAGAGGTTTATGCGGAGCTTCAGGAGCAGATTGCAAACGCGATGCAGGAGTATGACGGTAACTTCACAATTGACGAGGACGAGTATTCCATCTTCAGACTTGTTGCCGCGGGTGAAACCTTCACTCTTGCAGTTGAAATCGGCAAGGATGACCTTGATAACCCGATAGATGTACTCTATGGCTGGGGTGACAACACTCTCGGTCAGCTTGGTGTTGAAATAAGAGATGATTACATCGTTCCGGAATATGAGAAAAAGACGCTTTACGACCTTGACGGCAACGAAATCAAGGGAACGTTTGAGGGTCAGCCGTATCTCTGGGAGGAGAAAACCGAGGACGGCGTCGGTAACGTAACATATAATCACGGCTGGGCAAATGTTCCGCTTACCGTAAATTCAGATTATATCTATAAAGACGAAAACGGTAACCCGCTTGACTGGCAGGGTAACATTATAGCCGTTGACTCTGACGGTATCCCCGTAAGCAGCAGCGACCATCTTGTAATCGATGCTCCGGCAACCGGCAGTAATGAACGTAACGGCGACTATGTAATGGGTTATGAGAGAACAGAAAAAGCTCATTATACAAATGAGAGTGACAGATACATATACACACCGGTACTTGGTTACAGAACAGACGCAAAGGCAATCAACAAGCCGCTTCACGGTAAGACTATAACCGTAAACCGCCGTGTATGGGTAACCGAGGATGTTCTCGATGAGCAAGGTAATCCCACATATGATGAATTTGATAAGAAGATAACGCAGACAGTTCTTAAAATAGACACAAGCGATTCCGCGGGCCATCCGGCAACAGAAACGCGCGTAATTTATTTTGACGAGCCTGAAGCTGATCCGGAGAAGGCAATTGACTATCGTCTCTTCCCTGTTCAGGTAAACGCAATCGACTTCCTCCATACCGATAAGCCGATAAAGCTCAGCGAGGGTGAGGACGAGGAAACAATAAGAGATGACCTCGCGGAGCAGAACGGCACAAACAAAATTACAGCAATAGCAGCCGGCAGAGCGCACGCGCTTATCGTTGTTGACAATGATGAGGTTTATGCCTGGGGTAACAACGAGTACGGCCAGCTTGGTACTGATTTTGTTCCCACCGCTGATAAGGCGTACAATGTAACTCCGCAGCGCGTCCTTGCCTTTAACGGTATGGACACTCCGGAGAGAACATATCTCTCAGGAATTATCGCTGTTGAAGCAGGCTCGAACCACTCCGTAGCATTGAAGCGTGACGGTACAGTATGGGCTTGGGGTGATAACTCACGCGGTCAGCTTGGTGACAGCGGCCAGTATTATATGACAATGGCAGGTGGTCACGAGGTTTCAAGGACCGCTATACAGGTATTCAAGGGCAACGCCGAAAACGCAGGCTACTACCTCACAGATATAGGTCAAATCAGCGCGAAGGGCAACAACACCGCCGCACTTACGCGTGACACGCATATTGTTTACGCTTGGGGCGACAATGAATTTGGCCAGCTTGGTTTAGGCGCTGACAACGCTTCTTATGAGTACACGAACACACCGCAGAACGTGACGGCTTCCTGGAGCTTTGTTGCGGGAAGCGATGACCTTGTAAATATTAAGGAAATAAAAGTCGGCTTTGATCATATGGCAGCCGCTGACCTTGACGGCAACGTATCGGTTTGGGGACGCGCGGTTCACTATGCCGATAATGAGGCTGCTGACATAAGATACGAAAGTGCAACGTCCGTTGCGGCAGGTGAGACACAGCCCGTAACAGGCGCAGATTATTTGGCAAATGTAAATACATTATCCGCAGGTATCGGCTTTACCTCGGCTGTTCTTGAGGACGGCCGCGTGGTAACGTGGGGCTCGGGTGAAGCAGGTCAGATTGGTAACTCCGGCTTCACCACGTTTGAGTACCCGCTCTTCACAGGTGAAAAGAAGGCTGAAAACTACCGCTTCGATCACGGCAGAACCTTCTTCAAGGCAGGTACCGGCACAGGCTCTGAGAACACAAAGAAGTTCTATGAGAGCGGCGATCCGCGCGCAGACTTCCCGCGCTCATCTTATGTGGTTGCACAGAACGAGAAGTTTGCTATCGGTCTTGATATGTCAAACAGAATTAACGCAACAGCCATTACACATCCCGGCTTCTCGCTTATCGACACTGTTGACACAAGATTGAACTATGACATAACCTCCGAGCTCAACAGCGGAGCGTTGAAGTTTGTATCCGAAAATGATGAAATAATAAAGATAGAGAAGGAAGGCAACAGATATTATGCTGTTCCTCCTGCTGATACGCTTTACGGCCGCACAACGGTTCGCCTTGTAAGAACCGCTGACAGCAAGACGCTTTGGACAGGTATCATAAACGTAACCGTTACAAATGCGGCTCTCGAAAATCAGGAGCTTATCTACCCCGCACCGCAGCTTGAAGCAGGCGGCGACTTCTCCGTTGCCTTGAAGATAGACGGTTCGGTATGGACCTGGGGTAACAATGAAAACGGCCAGCTCGGTCTTAACATAACAGATGCGTATGTTGACAGTCCTAAGCCTGTTCCTTCACTCAAGTCAGTAGACAGCAGCTACGCTCAGACCGAAAGCAGCAGCTCCCACGATATGTTTATCGACATTGCGGCCGGTAAAAATCACGTAATCCTGCTAACCGTAAGCTCGGGCGAGGTTATATCCTTCGGTCTTAACGACCACGGTCAGCTCGGTATTGACAGCAGAGTTATAAAGACGTTTGCTCCGACTGTGGCAGGTACATATACAGGCGAGCAGGGCGGACGCAAGAACACGGTAGCTAATATTGTCGCAGTAGCGGCAGGTGACAATCACTCGCTTGCTCTCGGCGGCGACGGCCACGTATACGCTTGGGGCGCTAATGATAAGGGCCAGCTTGGTATAGGTGAGTTCGGTGAGGACGTATACCACCCTGTACCGGTTCTAAAGGGCGACAGCGCTTCAACCGATAACTATTTGAATAACATTATCGCAATCGATGCCGGCAGCGACTACTCCTTAGCTTTAAGAAGTGACGGTATGGTTTACGCCTGGGGCGACATTTCAGACGGTCAGCTTGGTACAATGATAAGAAGCAACGTCTGCACACCGGCTCAGGTTTGGAAGGGCGATTACGCTTCTGACTGGTACATCGAAAACGCAACGCACATCAGCGCCGGCGAGCATCACGCTCTTGCCGTTACGCACACAGATGATGTTGACGTGACCAGGGTTTACGGCTGGGGCTCAAACTCTGACGGTCAGCTTGCCCACGATACAAAGGGTAATATATATGATACACCGGTGCTTATTGAAGATGCCGCTATGGACGGCGACACCCCTGTACAGGTTGCCGCGGGCGACAGACATTCAGCAGTTCTCACAAAGGCGCGCACCGCTTACGCGTGGGGTTCGAATGACAGCGGACAGCTCGGCGTTGTATATGACGAGGATGACGAAGAGCATCTCGGTCTGAACGTTCCAGAGTCACTTGTTCCTATCGTTATTTCCGCCGGTGAAAGCTCCTCAAAGGAAAAGACGCTTAAAAAGGCACTCGGCATCAGCGCCGGAGGCAGCCACACCACTATCTTCAGAACAGACGGTACAGTCTGGTCCTGGGGTCAGGGCGCGCTCGGACGTATAGGTGATTTCGACACGATTACGCGTTATTCACCGGTGCAGACAGGCGACAAGCTTGTAAAGACGCTTGCCGTTTATTCGGGTGACATTTATGATGATAAAGATACCTTTGTGAAGTCCGTGAAGAAGGAGGATTTACCCGTATTCTTAAATAACGGCTACAAGTTCGTTATCAGCACAGTTTACGAGAAGTTCTCCGCAGGCTTCAACCTTATCCTGAACGAAAACATCTCCGCTGTTCCCTTCCCCGCCAAGGATTATGTCCTTACAACTATGGACACCGGCCTCGGCAAGGCAACGCAGCGCGCGGACGGTTACTGGGTAATCGAGGCCGTTAAGGACGACCGCTTCGGAGAGGTTTCATTCGTTATAAGAAGCAATGATGATGACGGTGTTGTCGGCACAGACGCTGCCGGCAAGCCGAGAGAGCTTGATCCGGACTATTCGGGTGTATTCAAGCTCAACATAAAGCAGAATATAGAAGGCAAGATTGTTGTTCCGATGATAGCTTCGGGTACTGACCATATCCTCGCGCTCAAGTCGGACGGTACAATCTGGTCCTGGGGTAACAATAAGTACGGTCAGCTCGGTAACGGTGAAACCGGTGACGACGCTATCAGTACCGCATACCCCGCAAAACTTACCGTAAAGAACGACAACGGTACAGAGGTTAAGTTTATGGCTGTCGCAGCCGGCAACAAGTTCTCAGTCGCGCTTTCAACCGAAGGTGAGGTTTACACCTGGGGCTGGAATGAATTCGGCCAGCTCGGTAACGGTAAGTGGAATAATTACGAGTATAATGTAACCGGCGCAACAAAGCGCGTATACGGTACTTGTGACCAGGAGTCTGAGGAAAGCGCAAGCCACGAGTGGCACGTTCACAACCATACAGTATACTCACGAACCAAGACAAACAACAACTCTGCAGTTCCGGCTAAGATTTCCGTAACGGATGACGCCGGCAAGGAGATTAAGGTAGTTGCCATCTCAGCCGCAACAGGCACAGGCGACGCTCCCGCAGTTCCGGCTAAAACTCAGAAGCTCAACCTTATTGATTCAGCTATAACAGGCGCGCACACACTTGCGCTTGACCTTGACGGTTATGTATACGGCTGGGGCTTCAACAACAAGGGTCAGCTCGGTAATGGTATTGATATTGAGTATAAGGATGTAAATATCGGCTACAAGGTCGATGTAAGTGAGGGCGAGGTATTCTATGAGATAGGCTCAAACATCACCAAGGAATATATTGACGCAAACCCCGACTATATCACGAACCTTACAAAGCATACCTCCGGTGAGGACGTAACATATAAGGATGTTCACAATAACCTTATCGTGACAAGCCCGACAAAGGTTGCCGGTCTTGAGGGTATCAAGTATATAACCTCAATCACGGAAATAGCGGCAGGCGGCGCAAACAGTGCGGCTGTCCGCGCTGACGGCTACGCGTTCACATGGGGCGACAACTCCAGGAAGCAGCTCGGCTCCGGCAAGCCGTTAACAAGCATAAACGAGCCGGTACAGCTTTGGAGCGGTGAGAAGAGTAACCAGTACAACTTCTTCCGTGACGCGCTCTATATTGACATTGCAACAGACCACGGTGTTGTTTCCACAAGAGATGGTAAGGTTTACGCTTGGGGCAGCAATACATACGGCCAGCTCGGCAGAGGTAACGAGGAGGATACAACCCTCGAAACCCCTGTAGTTATGGTACGCACAGAGGCTAACAGCCACAAGGGACTCGGAGAGGCCATTGTGACCTCAACGACCACATATACAACAGTAATAAACACATATGAGGTAGCCGACAGTGGCCGTGCTGCTGTGACCGCGGCACATCCGGAGGTTACGGTATTCACACCTGTTGATGACGGAACAGGCACAGGCACACAGAAAACGGATCCTGTTACCGGTGAGCTTGTTTACTCATATGAGCTCAGCGAAGAGGTTCCCGAAACATCAGAAAACTCAACAGACAACTTCGTTGTACACGTAAGCGCGGGCGCGAGCCAGAGCTATGCGACAACGGTAAACGGCGATGTGTACGCGTGGGGTCTTAACGACCGCGGTCAGCTCGGCAAGGACAACAACCTAAATTACTATTACGCAATTAACGTAAACGCCGGTGAAACAGAGGACGTTGACAACAGCGAGGTTCTCACAAGAGTAACAAGAGTATTCGCCGGAGAGACACAGGCAATGTCTGTTAAGTACGACGGTTACGTATACGGCTGGGGTCAGTTCGGCGAAACAGGCCAGTTCTTCGAGCCGCAGATTCACCCGATATTCGTCGGCGAAACACCGGCGCATATATATGAGTTTGGTGACGGCTACTATATGTTAGGCTCCGAGAACCCCGACAGCACAGACGCCTCGAAATGGGCGCTCACAAAGTATCCGGGCAGCCTCCCCAACATTACGACTATAAACAACAACGGTCAGGTTCAGTTCGCACTCTATACAAACGGAACCGACAACGGTATGATAAACAAGAAGTATCTCGGCTTTAACCTCTTGCTTGACGTTGAAAAGGAGCCCACTCCGGAAAGCGAAGTAAGAGAAATAGAGTGGAGTTCTTCGAATACAAACATTGCGGATATATCTGTTGACTTTACCGCGAACAGAGCAACAATAACCGCAAATCACGAAAGAATTTACGGAGAAACCGTAATTACCGCGAGAAACGACAAGACAGGCTACTTCGGTATGTTCAAGGTACAGGTTAAGCCCGAGAGCGGTATAGTTGTACCGATGGTTGTAAGCACATTTGAATCGTCAATGGGTTCAACGTATACGCTTGCTGCCGATGGTACGGTTTACGGCTGGGGCTGGTCGTTCAATGGTGTGGACGGCAAGGAAAGCCAGTCCTATAACTCAAACGGTACCTACAATTCAAGTACATACACAAGAAGAAGCACACCGACAAAGGTAACCTTCTCCGACAGCACTGTAACCGACGCAAAGATAAAATACATCGCCGCAGGTGAGGACCATCTTCTCGCAGTCGATACAAACGGCTATGTATGGGCGGTTACAAATAATACAAACACAAGATCAAACAGCTCATCAAGAAACAACAACCTCTACCTCTCGGGTACAGGTAAAACATATACTGCGGCAAGAGTTCTCCGCGGTATTCAGGATTTGGGTGACGGTGATACGTACCTCAAGAACATTGATATAGTTGCCGCAGGTAAGTACAACAGTGCCGCTATCGATAAAGACGGCGTTGTATATATCTGGGGTACGAATGATAACGGCCTGATGGGCGTTGAGTCTGCGGCAAGCAACCGTTCAAGCACAACTCCGAAGTACACAATAAAGGGTATGAGCGCCGGCGATCATCCGGACGGCGCTTTGAATGACTTTGTTGATATTGAAATGGGCGAAAACTTTATCGCCGCTCTCAGAAAAGACGGTAACGTATTCACCTGGGGTTCAAATGACAAGGGTCAGCTCGGAAGAAACGGTGATCCGGCAATTGTTAAGGTATCGCGCGCACCGCAGCAGGTACTTCGCGGCGACAGCGAGCATAACGATGTACAGGTAGGCTATCTGAAGACATATCTGAGAAACATTATTGATATTGACGCCGGTAACAAGTATGTTATTGCTCTTAAGGATGACAACAAACTTTACGGCTGGGGCGACAACGCAAGCCGTCAGCTCGCATATGATACGGCATCCGGTGCAAGCGCATATTATGACGCAACAAACAATATTGCAAAGGCGCCGGTATTCGCGAGCGTGAATATTAACTATGCAGAAGCTCCCGCAGCGGGTGAAACCGAGGCGGAGGGTGAGACAGTTATAGGTATTGCAGCAAACAACTCCACTTCAGCCGCTGTACTCCAGAGCGGAAGAATGTACGTCTGGGGTGACAATACAAACTATCAGGGCGGACAGAACGAAGTTTCCGCTCCGACAAACCTGAAACTTGACCCTGTATACGTAAAGCGCGGCAACACACACTTCTATGATGATATAACGCCCACTCTCGGATGGGTTGCTTCGGCTGCGATAAACGGCAGAAGCGCGACGGTCATCAGATATGACGGAAGCGTATATTCTTGGGGTATAAGCAACAACTACGAGCTTGGTAACAACCAGACCGCGTCGAGATCCGTGCCGATGAAGACCGGCGTATTCGAGGACAGACGCGAAGTGCTCGGCAGCGTTACACTCTACACGACAAATGACGCGGGCAGCGTAATTGATACAAAGGTCTACAACGACACAACAGAGCTTCTCCCGCAGAAAATTATACTTGACAACAATCAATATATTGTAATAGATAAAGAAGCTGTGTATGATTACCATCTTACAGGCTTTAATGTGGTGCGCAGCGAGGATAAGCAGACAATCCTTGACACGCGCTACGGCACACAGCAGTACCACCAGGCGTTCCACACCTTCGAAAACCGCTATACGCCCTGGACGCCGGTATCAAGACAGACAATCCGCGACAACATCAGCTTCGTAAGCCTTGACACAACGCTTGTCAAGGTAACCGAGAGCGCGGATCACAGAACGGTTACGATAAGACCGGATGTTGACCGCCGCTTCGCGACAACATACGTAACCTATCATAACCCGTTTACAAACTACACAGGCGTTTTGGAAATAGGCGTCAAGGATGTAGACTCAAAGGCAGTACCGCAGGTAAGCGCCGGCGGCAGCCACACCCTCGCGCTATTGCCGAACGGTGAGGTTTGGGCTTGGGGCTCTAACACCTACGGCCAGCTCGGAAACGGTGACAGAAGCAACTGGGGCGGCACAGGCTACTACCTTGACGGTCCTTCGGCTGCAAATGTCAGAAGAAACGACGTAATGTACCCCGTAAAGGTCAACATCCCCGATGATGTTGTAATAACAGCCGTATCGGCAGGTAAGCGCCACTCACTCGCGCTCACCGATGACGGCAGGGTTTATGTATGGGGTTATATAGAGCCGCAGAATATCGTCTGGGGCGACTATATGCAGAATAATATCGTAACAAGAAGATATTACAGCGCGAACACAACAGATACGCGTTATCTGTCAGGCACATACAGCTATCCGAACGGCGGCACAAGAGATAATAACTATTATGGAAATGATTTGATCTTCGGCCTTGTCACTCCGACGCTTGTAAAGGTGGCAAGCGGTTCAAATCTTACCGATGTAATCTCAATATCAGCCGGTGACGATACCTCCTTCGCCGTTAAGAAGAACGGCACGGTATGGTCTTGGGGTCATAACGGACCTACAGGTAAGCTCGGTCTCGGTCAGCAGGATACAACGAGCTACTATACCTGGTATATAAACGAGTACACAAGAGTTTCCTTCACCATTCCGGGTCACTGGGAAAATGATGAATGGGTTGACCCGAGTGTCGCAGCGTACTATATGGGTGGTGACGGTGACGGATATACGGACTGGAACTACTACACAATGACATACTGGAACAACGAGCTTGGTAAGACATACGCTCAGCAGGTTAAGGGCGCGTATAATATGGGTTACCTTAACAATGTAACCTCTGTACGCACCGGCGCCGACAGTACCTTCGCAGTTAAAGCCGACGGTACGGTCTGGGCTTGGGGCTCTAACCAGTATGTTGAGAGAAACGGCGCGACAACAGTAAGAACTGTAAGCAACCGTGTTCTCGGAACAGAAGCCACAGGCGCGTATGTATCATATCCGCTTGAGGTGCTCAATGCAAGCAGTCAAAGCAACACAGCCACACCGGAAAAATATCTGCACGACATAGTAGATATTCAGACAGGCGGCGTATATTCAGAGTACCACGGAAGTTATTATTGGAACTGGCCGTGGAATAACAGCAACTACAACGTTATCAGCCACTCCACAGGTCCGAATGACGCTTATGACGACGTATTCGTAATGGCTCTCGCAAATTCGACAAGAATAGACAGAGATATTTCTTCGGCGACTTACGGCGTCAAGACATATTCAAACGACGGCGGCTTCCTCTATGCCTGGGGTATGAACGAAAGCGGCCAGCTTGCAACAGGCGAAAGTCCCAGAACAGGCTCACATTCAAAAACACCGCTCAGAATTGAAACACTTCCGGCAAACTCATATGTAACATCTATGTCCGCCGGCGGCAGACACGCAACAGCTATTGTTCACACATATACAACCGATGGCGACACTGTTACGATTGATCCTGAGCGCGTACTCTATACCTGGGGTGACAACACCAAGGGTCAGCTTGGTGACGGTACTCTCACAAGCGTTTCAACACCGCAGAGGGTTAAGAGAGGCGAAAACGATTACCATACCGATGAATACCTTGACGAGGCTATATCTGTTTCAGCAGGTGAGTATTACAGCACCGCTATCCTTCGTGACGGCACAGTTTGGACCTGGGGTTCTAACCGCAACGGCCAATATGGTAACAACTACAGAGTAAACAGCCTTATCCCCGTTCAGACAGGTGACAGATCCGCAAATGTAATCACTGTTTATGAGAACAGAGATATTGAAAAGAACTATATTGTAAGAGATGCTAACGGCGATCCCGTTCTCGATAAGGATAAGAAGCTTCAGTATAACACTGTAACAGAAAAGGCTCCGCTTCTTAAGACAACCATAAAGAACGGCGAAACCTTAGACCTCCGCAGCTTTATTATGAGAGCTGAGTACAGCCACGTACCTGGCTTTGAAGTAATCGACTACACCACAAGCGGTACAATACCGACAAGCGCGCTTGTATTTAACCTTTCCTCAAATACGGACGTTGCTACACTCAATAAGTCGGCAGGTATCGTAACCGCAAACAACAACGGAATTTACGGCCAGACAACAATAACCTTCAGCTATACCAAGGACGACAGCGTTCCCGGCAGATACCTTGGTTTAGTTGGCGAGCCTATAACATATAAGGGCAGCCTGGTTGTTGAGGTTGTAAAGAATGACGCATTGAACGGCGACTTAAAACTTGCCGTACCGACAGTTAAATCCGGCCGCGACTTCCATATCGCGCTTATGGATAACGGTACAGTATGGACGTGGGGTAACAATACCTATGGCCAGCTCGGTGACGGTACAACATACCGCTCCTACTACCCGATCCGCGTTAAGAACGCGGAGGGTACGGCGTTCCTTGACAATGTTGTTGCAATAGACGCCGGAGATTACCACGCTCTTGCTCTTACTGCAGACGGAACGGTTTACGCGTGGGGCAGAAACCGCTACGGTGAGACCGGTAACGCAAGCGCCGGCACATACGTAAGCGGAAACACTACATATGAATATAAAAAGACACTTCCCGTCAAGGTAACCCTGCCTGAGGAAATTGCCTTCGTAGCCGCAGGCGCAAGCCACAGCGTTGCATTAGGCATAAGCGGCAGAGCGTATTCGTGGGGCTACAACGGCTACGGCCAGCTCGGCAACAACCTTGCCGGCAGACACGATATGTACACCTACACCGGAAAGTGCATAAATGCAAACTATACCGACAGTGACGCGGAGAATTATATGTACTTCGCAACGCCGCAGGTTGTACGTGACCTTAACAACGGTCATAATGTAAAGACAGATTACAATGAAAAGAACGTTGACGAATATGAACCGATACATAACATCGTTCAGATAGCTGCCGGCGGAAACAGCACAATGCTTCTCCGCGCGGACGGTACGGCGTTCACTCTCGGTCTCGGCTCATCAGGCCAGCTCGGCTATGACAACTCAAGAGTTGAGGCGGCATATCAGCTCACTGCAAACAACAGAGAGGACGCTGTCGCAATCGGTCAGGTATACACAACCTACCACAAGACCGTTCCCTCACAGATTGTTAACAGAGGCGACGATACAGAAAAGCTCATAACAAGAGACGGTAAGGATATATACAATATGTATATGCAGGACGTTACCGCAATGGATATGGGCAGCGCGCACACAATCCTTCTTACGGATGATACGCGCAGAGCATACACGGCAGGTAACGGCGGCAGCGGCAGACTTGCAAGCGGCGGCAGCGCAAACCGCTACTACTGGTCAACCGTAAACACCGCGGCTGACACACCGCTTACAAATGTACTTAAGGTAGGCGCAGGCTACGACAGAACATATGTAACGGTTGAGGGCTACGCCGATCCTGCAGCTCCGACAACAGAAAAGCTCTATGTTTCAGGCAGCAACGCGAATAAGGCGCTTAACGCCGACGCGGATGATGAATCTGCCATAACCTATGCTACGCAGGTTACTGTAACAGATAACCTCCGCGGCGGAATTTCACACGCAAATGATGATGTACTCGCAGTGTCATTCGGCGAAAAGATGACGCTTGCAATGCTCAAGGACGGTACAGTCTGGGGTTGGGGACTTAATGAAAACGGCCAGATTGGTGACTTCTACAACCGCACCTACACAGGTACACGTCAGATTGGCCCGCTTGAATACTACACCTTGAACTTCAAGCAGACCGAGGAGGCCAACAGAGCAGCAACCGATGATGACGCGCTTACTCACGCTGAGATAACCAACCTCGGTGACGGTCATATCAGATTGTTTGACAAGACGCTTATAGACGTTGAAGGCGATCCGTACGATCCTTCAAACTACACGATAAACACTTATACAATAGACACGTCAAAGATAAACCTTAAATATGTAACAGGCTTCAATCTCCACGATGACAGTAAGTATGTAACGGTTAACTCGAAGCTGCCGGAAGGCACGTCTCCGAGCTACACCTTCTCGTCATCGGATGACAGAATTGCAACCGTATCGGCGGCGGGTGTAATAACACCTGTTCTCGCTCCGGCAAACGGTAACTACGGCAGAGTAACCATTACCGTAACCGAGCAGAACACAGGTTACACCGGTCTTATTGTGGCGGACATCTTAAAGTACAATAAGATGGCTGTTCCGATGATTGCTTCCGGTCACGACTTCACCGCTGCCTTAAAGGCTAACGGCACAGTATGGACTTGGGGTAACAATACAAAGGGTCAGCTTGGTATCGGCTACACAATTGTGAATGACGATGACCATATTGAGCTTCTCCGTAAGGCAGATAACTCACTCACAAGAGTTACAAAGTGGGATGACCCTGTTCAGGTAACAAATACAAACGGTCTCGGCAAGCTTACAGACATTGTTCAGATAGCAGCCGGTGACTACTTCGTTGCGGCTCTCGACATATACGGCAACGTATACACCTGGGGCTACAACAATATGGGTCAGCTTGGCAACGGCGCCACAAGCACAACGGCGTTCGCTTACGCTCCGCAGAGAGTTCTTGCCGGTGAGGCGGACACCTTTGAGGCGGTAACAACCGGTGAGGGCGAGGATGAAGTAACAACAAACTACCTCACAGGCATTGTCGCTATAAGCGCAGG
>JAFQYK010000126.1 GCA_017406485.1 Clostridia bacterium | reverse complement strand
TTTTTGACTAACTTTTTATTGTTATAAAACGTCAGTTTTGCCCCAAAACTATATTTAAAAAAACATTAAAATACCGCATAGGTAAGGGAAAATCCGATACCTATGCGGTATTTTGCTTTGGTGACTCGTGAGGGAATCGAAAGATATATTTATGTAGTGTTCTTGTGCTTCTTGGAGTTCTTGACTAACTCTTGACTAACAAATGTATTTAATTGTTGTGCGGTGGACTGTAAGCGGTTTTCTCTTATGTGAGTATAGATATTTCTTGTAGTTGTTATGTCGCTATGTCCCATAAGGTTCTGAGCATCCTTAACGTCTATATTTGCTTCAAAAAGAATGGTGGCGTATGTATGCCGGAGTTGGTGAGCGGTGATGTTCAGACCTGTTTCCTTGCAGTATGCCGCCCATTGGCATTGAAACCACGAATTTGACATAGGTTCTTTGCCGGTCTTTGAAAAGATATAGCCATTTTTGTTTCCTTTGGGTAATACCTTTGCAACATTATCAAGTAATATTACAGTTCTGTTTCCGCTGGCGGTTTTTGTGTCTTTTATATATGGCTTATTGCCATCGTGATATATTGACTTTGTTACGGATATTTCCTTGCTTTTACGGTTTATATCTTTGTATTGGAGGGCGAGTGCTTCACCTTTTCTGAGTCCTGTATACAACAGAAAGTACGGCAGCAATCCGCACGTACAGTTTATGCTTTTTTTCACAACGTCAATTTCCTTATCGGTCAAGGCTTCGCGCTGCACGGATTTTTTACCCTTTGGCGGTTGGATATATTGTGTCGGGTCTGATGTTACATATTCGTTGATGTATGCGTATTTAAAAACCAAACGCACAACGGACAGAATATCTTTAATACTCTTTGTGGTGTATCCCTCGCGGACAAAACCGCTCAAATAACGCTCAATATCGCTTGGCTTGACTTCTTTTATATACGTGCCTTTAAAGTGGCTTGTAGCGTGTTTTAACAGGCTTTTATAGCGTCTTGATGTGTTGTATTCCAACTTGGGCAAATGTTTATTTTCCCATTTTTCCGCGACCTCTGTAAAGAGTTTTCCTTTTTCCTCGGCCTCTTTATATGCCAAAAGCTGATTTGCAATATCCTTTTCCGCTGCTCGGGAAGTGGCGGCGGTGGAATAAAAGAAGTGCTTTTTGCCGTTAATGGTGATTACCTTCTGAAACCGTCCGTCTTTCCTGCGTTTCATATTATATCACTTCCCTTCTTTTGGAGCGGTCGTTATTGTGTTGGTTGAGTATGTCTGTGAATTTTTGTGTGAGTTTGCCAAAATCTCACCCATTATCGGAAACCATATCGACTGGCTCAGTAAAAAGCCGCACAAAAGCCCTATGCAAAAACATAAAAACAGCCTTGAATGAAATAATTTGCGCATAAAAATAACACCTCCATTTCCTTGACATTTTGGCGGTGCTGTGATATAATTACAACACCGATAACTTTGTTTGCATTATCTTCATAATGCGAACCCTCCGACTATTGCAAGTAGTCGGGGGATTTTTTTATGGTTCACACCGTTTACAAGGTGTATATCCCTTTTTTATAACTTCCTCGCGTGTCCCTGTAAATTCCAGCTTATTTTTTTCAAGCATTTCTCCTACGCTCTCACAATTTGGTCTATGAAACTTCTTAGAACTTTTATTTAAAACATATGTAATTTGTTTAACATCTGCGACTTGTTCAGTTGTAGGAACTGTTGTAACAATCGGAGTGGGCGTTGGTGTCGGCTTAGGCGTTGGTTTTGCTGTCGGGTGTGGCGTTGCGGCAGGTATGATGTGACCGCAGGACGTAATAAGCGCGGCAGTCATTAAAATTGTAATTACTTTTTTCATTGGGAAACCTCCTTTTAAAGCCCCATTATCCAATCGTCATGGTCATATGATGGTTCATAATCAGGGCTTTGGTTAAATTCATCTTCTGCATCATCATATCCATTATCATATCCATCTTTATAGCCGTCATCATAACCATATTCACGTCCATCATCTCGACCCAAATCATAACCTACCTCATAACCGTAATCATATATGTCAAGCCAATTTTGTATTTGCTGTTCACTCATATTTTCATAGCCGATTATATCTTCTCTTGTTGTATAATGGTCTTTTAGGTCGGGATGCAGTGTAGGTGTCGGCGTGGGTTCGGATGTGGGAATTGGTGTAGGTGTCGGCTGGAATGTCGGAGTGGGTGTTGATGGTGTGGGTGTAAGCCATTGTGACGGCTGTGATGGTTTTGGTATATTCATATTGTGAAAACAAGAAACCAACAGTGCGCCGAATAAATAGACATAAATAGCCATTACTATTATTGTTCCTATAAATCTGAGCCTTTTTTCAAACATCACAATTGTCCTTTCAGCTTATGTACCCTTACAGCGTCCCTAATAAAATCCTCTGTGACGTCAAAATATTCTGCAAGCTGCCATACTTCCGTATGCCCTTTTTCAAAAGCGTCCTTTATTTTATCCGCAGGGAGCAACGTATCAACTGCCCAGCGTGTGGCGCGTTCTTCTTGCCATCCCCTTGTTTTTAATGATGATTTCACAGTATAAAATGCATTTCGCTTATGATGTCCGAGTTCATGACCGAGAATAACCTTTAATTCTCTATTGGACTTAATCTTGTTTGGATTTAATGCGATAGCTTTAGGAACCGAGACGGATTTAACTTCATTCATTGGAAACAAATCAATTTTTATACCTTCATCATTTGCAATCTTCAAAAGTCCGTTCAATCATTGTCACCTCTTTGAGACTTTTTAAACTTAATGTATGATAATATGTCTTGCTTTTCCGTATCTGTCAAATCGTGTATTTCACCGTACAAGGCAAAATCTACACCTTCTAATTGTTCGTCAAGGGTTTTTGGTTCATCTTCTTGTCCTAATAAATATCCTATAGTTACACCGAAAATTTCCGATAGCTTGTATAGACTATCATTATCAATCTGAAACTTTTCATTTTCCCAACCGGAATATGCGGCTTGTGATACACCAACCATTTTAGCTAATTGCTGTTGATTGAGTTTCGCTACTTTTCTCAACTCTTTTAAACGTAACATTTAAATCACCGCCTTTATAAGTTCTATTTATATTATAAGCCTTGTTTATAATTTTGTAAAGAAAAAATTTGTAATATAATTGAAATATAAAGAAAATTTATAAAAAGTATTGACAAATGTATAAAGTAGCTTTATAATATAAACATACTTTATAAAAAAGGCGGTGAGAAAATGAAAGGGATTGAATATCAGAGGAAAAAAATCGGTTTGTCTCAGATAGAATTAGCGATAAAAGTTGGAGTGTCACAAGCAAATATTTCACAATGGGAGTCGGGGAGTGCACTGCCGCGAGCCGACAAGCTCCCTGCACTGGCAAAAGCACTACATTGTAAGATTGATGATTTGTTTAAGGAAACAGCGTAAAGGAGGTGTGGGGAAATATGGCACGAGAAAAACCGAGTTACCGTGACAACCTGGAGCGCATCAAAGAGATGTTTCCGACAAAGGAACTCTTACGCGTTGGTGAGGTGGTGGAGTTCACCGGTCTTAGCAGGTGGACGGTAAGGAAAATGTTTGAATTTAACAACGGTTATATTTCCGTTGCGAAACTCGCAAGGGCGATAAGTTAAGGAGGTAAACAATGAGTGACGTAATAAAATACGAATTAACAGACGAAACAAAGGTAGTATATGGCAGAACGCTCTATCGCATAAGAGCCGTAAAGAGTTTTACTCTTATTTCGGAAAAGGAAGTTGAAAAGGGCGAGCTTGGCGGTTTTGTAGAGAAGCTTGAGAACCTTTCACAAGACGGTGACGCTTGGGTGTGCGGTAACGCTAAGGTGTACGGTGACGCTGAGGTGTCCGGTAACGCTAAGGTGTCCGGTAACGCTGAGGTGTCCGGTAACGCTAAGGTGTCCGGTAACGCTAAGGTGTACGGTGACGCTGAGGTGTACGGTGACGCTGAGGTGTACGGTGACGCTAAGGTGTACGGTGACGCTGAGGTGTACGGTGACGCTGAGGTGTGCGGTAACGCTAAGGTGTACGGTGACGCTGAGGTGTGCGGTAACGCTAAGGTGTACGGTGACGCTGAGGTGTGCGGTAACGCTTGGGTGTACAAATGTGAGCACCTGCTCGTTATCGGACCGATAGGAAGCCGTAACGCTTATACGACATTTTTCCGTGATAAAGATAATGAGATTACCGTTATTTGCGGTTGTTTTCTTGGGAAACTTGATAAATTCCTTGAAGCGGTAAGCGAAACACACGGAGACAGCAAATATGCAGTTGTTTACCGTGCGGCGGTTGAGGTTGCTAAGGTACATATTGATTTGACGGAGGAAGAATAATGTTTGGTGGACTGGGGGAATTGGCGAAGTTGATAATGCGTATGAACGCAGACGGACGGAAGCTGTTGGTAAATGTGGCAAAGGATATTCTGTCGCATCAGAAGTACACTGCGGACGCTGTTCCGGAAGTGGACGAACTTGACAGGGTGCTTGATATGATAGCGTGAGAGGGGGTGAGGGGATATGACGATAAAGCAGATGTATGAGTTTTTGGAACGGCTTTGTGATGGTGGCTTTGACAATGCGCCAATAACAGCACAGGTGGATAATTGCGAATGTGAAATACTATCGGCAATGTTTACATTCGACATGGATGGTGACGGTTATGTCACAATAAGAATGACCGAGCAGCTGGAAAGCTAAAACTCGGTCAAATACAGTAAATATGTGGATTTACTCGTGGTTATTATACCACAACGAAAGGAGAATGTCAAATGTCATTTATGAGCGACGTAATGACAATGGAATATGACCGCACAGGCGGATATGGATATGATTATGATGATGAACTGCCTGTCAAATATAAGAAATGCCCGAATTGCGGCACGCGGGCGGAGTATGTAGACCGTATGACGCTGATATTCAGCGGTGGGAAGTGCGTAGGTTGTGCACGGTGTCTGACAGCGGCGGACGAGTACGGGCAGGAAATGAGAATTGAGGGGGTTTACTAATGAGCGCGTTTGAAAGCGGTGTCAAGGGGTACGTTATCGGCACAGTGACGCTCACAAACGGCTTTCCTATTGATTGGAACGGCGTACCACATATAGCTTGCGTGTATTGCAAGTATTACAGCATAACGACAAAACGATGCAGATTAAACAATGCGGTTGTGGCGTTCCCTGATAAGTATGTCGGTGACGAATGCCCGCTTGAAAGAATTGAAACGGAGGTCAGCGAAATCGAATAAATATGAGATTTACGCTACATATGAAGGGAGTTTTAAATAATGGGAATACCGGTTTTTATATTGGGAAAGTCCGGCAGCGGTAAGAGCGCAAGTCTGCGGAACTTTGCCCCCAAAGAAGTATTGATTATGAACGTGGCATCAAAACCCTTGCCATTTCGAAACGGCAAGGAATTTACAAAAATTAACGGTGCCGGCTACGAGATGATATTTAACTCGCTTAAAAGTGATAAATTCAAGAAGAAGTACAAGACGTGCGTCATTGACGACAGCCAGTATCTTATGGCGTTTGACAGTTTCAGCAAGGCAAATGTTAAGGGTTATGAAAAGTTTACGGCTATGGCGGTAAATTTCTATAACCTATTACAGCTTATCATTAAAAATATGCCTGACGATGTCATTGTTTACCTGTTGCACCACACAGATACGGACGAGAACGGCGACACAAAGGCTAAGACTATAGGCAAAATGCTTGATCAGCAACTTACGATTGAGGGGCTGGTAAGCATTGTGCTTATGACGAAGATTGAAAGCGGCAAGTATTATTTTTTGACGAAATCTGACGGACATACACCGGTGAAGACGCCGATGGATATGTTTGCCGATACACTGATTGACAATGATTTAAAAGCCGTAGATACGGCAATACGCGAGTATTACGGATTAAACGACACAAAGGAGGATAATAAAAATGAATAAAATACCGGGATATGATGAGGCGCAGGCATTTGAGGGAGGAAGTTCAGCTCTTCCTGCAGGAAAGTATATATGCGAAATTAAGGGCGCAAAAGTCACCAGGACAACGAACGGCAAGGAGCAGCTTACACTTCAGCTTGACATTGCCGAGGGCGATTACAAGGGCTACTACTCCGACAGATACGCTCAGAACCTCGAGAGAAACGGTAACAAGGCGAAATGGGCGAACAACGGTTTGTTTCGTCAGGGCTGGGAAGGCAAAAGCCTGCCGTTCTTTAAAGGTATGATAACCTGCATTGAGAAATGTAATGACGGCTACAAATGGGACTGGGATGAGAAGAAACTCAAAGGCAAGCGCATAGGCGTATTGTTCGGACGTGAGCAGTTTATTGCTTCAGACGGTCAGAAGAAATGGGCTACGAAGGCGGTTGCGGTACGTTCGTTTGAAGGACTTGAAAAATCCGAAATCCCGAAGGACAAGCTGCTTGACGGCTCTGCTGCCGACATTTGGAACAGCGCAGGATTTGACGATATGGAAGAAGCGAGCGAGGACGATTTACCATTTTAATAAAAAGGCGAGATGAATATGGAAAATACAACAGATAATATGCCGCAGTTTACGGCGGAGGACTTTATCAAGTCCTCTAAGCCGTATGACTGGATAGTCGAAACCGCCGACGGTAATGAGTTCGTTCAGCTTCAGCTTGTGGAGCAGATGTCGCACGTTGCTACTGAACTCAAAGTAAAAAAGTTCAAAACTATGTGGGAAAGCTATATCAAGGCAAAAAATGGACAAACCTTATCTTGGGGCAACACGATGAAGTTTTCCGGCACCGCCATTGAACTGCCTACGGGTGAATGGATTGCGAATGACACAGGTGTATTCCGAATAGGCTCACGCGGGCGCGAGGACGCTTGCCCGCACCCGATATTTATCTTGTCGCGATATACCAATGTTGATACAGAGTCGGAGAGTCTGGAAATAGTTTACGGGCGAAATGGGCACGATTACAAAACAAAAATTGTGCCGCGCATCACGCTTGCAAGTCAGAGTAAGATTACAAAGCTCGCAGAATACGGCGTGGGTGTCACATCTGAGAATGCTAAAAATCTTGTAAAATATCTCTCAGACTTTGAGTCTATAAACTATGATTTTATAGCAAATCAGCGTTCCTGTGACCATTTAGGTTGGGTAGGACGCGGATCAGACAAGTTCGCGCCGTACATAAAAGACCTCACATTCGAGGGCGAGGACAGCTTTAGACACCTGTTCCGCGCAGTAAGTCCGACCGGACAATATGACACGTGGCTTGACCTCATAAGAGATTACCGGAAAAACGGCAGCCTTACAGTGCGTATACTTATGGCTGCGTCATTTGCTTCGGCGCTATTGAAGCCTTTGGGCGCGCTGCCGTTCTTTGTTCATCTGTGGGGCGACAGCGAGACGGGTAAGTCAGTTGCTCTTATAGCGGCAGTATCTGTCTGGGCTGATCCGACAATGGGACATTATTGCTATACATTCAACAGCACCGGCGTAGGTAATGAGCGGTATGCGAGCTGTTTAAATTCGCTGCCGCTGTGTATAGACGAGCTTCAGATACTTAACAAAAAATCTGACTTCGACGAGCTTATATATACGCTATGTGAAGGCATAGGCAGAGTGCGCGGCAAGGTGGACGGCGGCATACAAAAGACATTGACCTGGAAGAATTGCATACTCACGACCGGCGAGAAGCCGATAGTAAGCGCATTCTCCGGCGGCGGTGCAGTGAACCGCGTCATTGAAATAGAGTGCAACAGCGGTAAATTCTTTAAAAATCCGCGCGAATTTTGCCGGATAATACAGTCACATTACGGACACGCGGGCAAGGCGTTTATCGAGCGTTTGACAAGCGACAATAACATTGCCGAGGCGCGCGGATTGTATGAGCGGTATATACGCGAGATAGAAAAGTCAAGCAACGCAACTGATAAGCAGACAGCTTCCGCAGCGGCTATACTTACGGCAGACGAGCTTGCGGAAAAGTGGATTTTTAAGGACGGTATACGTATAACTGTGGACGACATTAAGCCGTTACTGCGCACAAAGGAGCAAATGGACGTTAACAGGCGCGCATACGAGTATTTGCGCGAGGAAATCATCGTAAACGGCGCGATGTTTGAGAACAAGGCTCCGGAGCGGTGGGGTATTGTCAAAAACGGTTATATATACATACTGCGAAATAAGTTCAATGCGATATTACAGGACGGCGGTTTCAATCCTCAATCGGTGCTGTCGTGGATGGCGAGGTATCAGAAACTTGCCAAAACTGACGGAAAGCGGCACGATGTAAAGGTGCAGATTGGCAACACAAGGTCACGCGCGATTTGTCTTTACGAGGACGACGGCGACTATTCAGACGAGGATTTGAATGATGAGGATTTGCCATTTAATGTATAAATCAAAAGTGCCCCACTGCCCCAACTGCCCCACTAAAAAATAACAAATTATTTATAACAACAAAATCTTAAAAGGATAAGAAAATGTTTTGTATATAAATCACTTTTTAGGTATGGGGCAGTGGGGCACATACACGATAAACTGCATAATAAAGCGGTTTAAGGACTGCCCCACTATAAAGATGTCATTTGGGGCGAATGGGGCATATACAGCATATGCGGAGGTATATATATGCAACTATATGACTATCAGGAACGCGCCCTTGTGGCGACGAAGGACAAAGCCAGGTGTGCGTTTTATTACGATATGGGGCTTGGCAAGACGTTTATCGGGTCGGAACGAATGAGGATATACGGCAAAGCGGTGAACATCGTTATATGCCAAAAGTCAAAGATACGTGACTGGAAAGAACATTTTGAAACGCATTACAAGAATTACATAGTATGTGATCTCACCAAGAAACGTGAATTTGAGTTGTTTATCACTCAGGCGAAGATAATACTGCAATCAAGATTTCTAAAGCGTAATCTGAAGTTTGTCGGCATTATCAACTATGAGTTGGCGTACAGACGGACGGAGTTATTAAGCCTTATAGACTTCACACTTATGCTTGACGAAAGCTCAATGATTAAGAACGAGGTCGCAAAGCGCACGAAATTCATTTTGAAGCTCGCGCCGGCGCACGTGATACTTTTATCCGGAACACCGACAGACGGTAAGTATGAGTATCTGTATTCTCAGCTACGGCTGCTCGGCTGGAAGATCACCAAGATCAAGTATTATGAGCAGTACATACAGACTAAGCTTGTAAGTTACGGCGGCCCGATGTTCAGAGTGGTTACCGGATACAAGAACATAGACGATTTAAAAGCGAAATTAGCCGAATTTGGTGCATTGTTCGCAAAGGCTGATGAAGTTATAACGCTGCCGGAGAAAACGTTTATTCCTGAATACTGCGAGGTAAGCAAGGAGTATAAGCGGTTCTTAAAGGACAGGGTTATAACCATTCAGGACAAGGAGCTTGTAGGAGATACGTCACTGACAAAGCGGCTATATGCGCGAATGCTATGCAGTGCGTACAGTGAGGATAAACTGAAACGGTTTGCTGATCTTATAGACTCCACGTCTGACAGGGTGATTGTCTTCTATAACTTCAACTCTGAGTTGTCAGCGTTACTGAGTGCACTGCCAAAGGACAGGCCGCGGAGCGTGATCAACGGCAGCGTTAAGGATTTGATTGCTTATGAGGACAACGATAATTCAGTTACGTTCGTGCAGTATCAAGCCGGAGCTATGGGGCTTAACTTGCAGAAAGCAAACAGGATCATATATTTCTCTCTGCCGGAGCGGTCGGAACTGTTTGAACAGAGTAAGGCTCGAATATGCCGGATAGGACAGGACAAGCAGTGTTATTACCACATAATGATGTGCAAGGGCAGTGTTGAGGAAAAAATACTGGACTGCTTGAAAATGCGCAAGGACTATACGGACGAGTTATTCAGAAAGGATTTTGGATAATGGCACAGGAAAAGAATTTCGAAAACCGTGTTAAAAAATGGCTCAGAGATAATGGCTGCTATGTCGTTAAGTTCTATGGATGCGGGCACACAAGAGCCGGAGTGCCGGATCTAATTATATGCGTGAACGGTAAGTTTGTCGCAGTAGAGATTAAAGCGGAGTATGGAAAAGCCTCACAACTACAGCTAAGTCATTTAAGACAGGTAGAACAGGCGGGCGGTCATACGTTTATTTTAAGACCGTCGAATTTTATAGAGTTTAAGCAATACATAACGGATGTGATGAACGAATGTTAGATAAAGAGAAACTGAAGCGTAAAGCTGCCGAGCTATCAGACGTGTTCATTGAGGACGGCAATAAGGGAGCGCAGCAGTATAAGGCATTGTATGACAGCGGCGAGCTGAACGTGAGCGAGTGCTATGTGGTGTGCAAGCTGGTGGATTTGTATATCGCTATTAAGCAAGGAGTGACAAGTAAGGAAGATGGCGTTATAGCCCAAAGGCAAATCTTGGGCGATGCCGTGAGGGAACACGAAAGGAATGACTGCATAATGGAACGATTAACATTTCGCATAGAAACAGGAGAGGCATTTACAGATAGAGCATATCCTTGTGAAATTCCCCTCTTAAAAAGTGAGATAGGCGGTATAGCAATCGCTAAACTCGCTGACTACGAGGACGCAGAGGAAAACGGGACGCTTATAAAGCTACCGGTTAAGGTGGGTGATATAGTATATGTTAAGTCACCTGCTTGCAGTCATAGAGTGGATTTTATACACATCGAAGACGGAAAGTGTGTGTATTGTATAGAGCAAGTGTGTGATGATTGTAATGAGTGCGAGATGTCCGATAAGGGTATATGTGTGTGTAATAACAATGGTTATTATGAATTTATCGAGGAGGATATAGGCAAGACCGTATTCCGTACCCGTGAAGAAGCAGAAGAAGCATTGAAAGAGAGGGAGAGTAAATGAATAGGGCAGAGTTTATAGAACGCTGTCAGATGGGCGGCTACTGCACCAAGCACACAGCCAGTGAGTATGCCGAGGGGAAAGAGGAATTTGAAGAAATCGACATAGAAAATGCGTATCGTATGGAACAGGAGCGCATTTCCAAGAGAGAAGCTAACCGAGAACGGTTTACAAATTATCAAGGAACGAAATCAACAAAACGGTATCACCATCACTGGCACGACAATGACGGTGTAACAATGCGAGAAGGGAGCTAACAAATGAAAACGCGAAAAGAAACAAGTAAATTGGTTGCAGAGTTAAGAATTATACACACACAGATTACGGATATAATCGGTGTATATCTTAGTGAATATGCAGATTACGGATGGGATGCAATATGTAACGAGTTGAATGCTGCAAATGCTCAGCTTGATGCGACTATAACCGAATTGAAATATGCAAGACAAGAATAGGAGGGTAAGTAATGGCTAAACTGAAGGTTACGTGTGAACTGAAGGACTATTCAGAACCGAGTATGCCATCTATAAGAGTGCATAACCACTGGAACGACCCTAAGTTAATAACAATAGAAATCGCAGAAAAAAGATATACGGTTGCAGGCAACGATTTGAAAAGAGCTGTTGACAACTGTATGAACAGCGGAAGTTTATAAGGAGAATAACAAATGAAAAAGATAGAAAAGATATGCGATATTATATTACTGATAAACAGCATATTACTACTGATTATCGGTATAACGCTAATATGTTCAGCAACGGCATATGCGGCGGAAACGTGGTACACTGCTACTGACCTAAACCTACGCAGTGAGCCGACTACGGACAGCGGCGTTATAACCGTATATCAGCCGCATACAGAACTGACCGTTATCGGCACGGACGGCGGCGAATGGTGGCAGGTATGGGACGGTGAGTGTCAAGGTTGGGTGAACAAGCACTATATGTCACCATATGCCGACAATGGCATATTTACATACCACGGTCACAGCGATACGCCGTTATGCGCGGTCACGGTCACGCAGTATGACACGTCACCTGCCGAGAACGGCGGGTACACGGTAACGGCGTGCGGCGACCAATTAACTGATGTTGTGGGGTTGGCGATAGCTGCCGACCCTCGGCTACTGCCGATGGGTAGCAAGGTGTACATAGAAGGTGTTGGTTACAGGACTGTCCGAGACGTAGGCGGCGCAATCAAGGGCGCGCATATTGACAATCTGGTATGGAATATTGATTACAGTTGGGATATAAATGCGTGGCATAATGTGTATGCGGCGTGGTAAGGAGGTATGACAATGAGAGAGATATTATTCCGCGGTAAGCGCAGGGACAATGGCGAGTGGGTAGAAGGATATTATGTTAAAGCAGAAAAGTTAAATTGTGGCGGCTATGAGCATTTTATCATTGAAGCAAGTGCTAATGGAGCTACATACGAAGTTATCCCCGAAACAGTCGGACAATACACAGGCTTGACCGACAAGAACGGCAAGAAGATATTTGAAGGGGATATACTGCATTTTAAAGCGTATCAAAGCGGTGGATTTGCGTGCCCTGTTGGTACAGATATTTATTACAAAATTTTATTTGGTGAATGCAATCCTGAAATGGATACAGTAACTGATTACATGGGGTTTTGGGCTTTATCGGTAGAGTTCGCAAACGATGATTTATATCAGTATGGTTCTTCTATCAGATATATTTTAGGACATGGCGCGTGTGTAATCGGCAACATACACGACAATCCCGAATTATTGGACGAGGTGAGAGAATGAGTACAATATGTTGGCAATGCGGAAAGGCTTGCGGTGGATGCGCGTGGTCAGACGGGCTGAAGCCGGTCGAGGGTTGGAAGATACAGCATATCAAGTTGGCAAGCGGTGACAAGATACACGTCACCGCTTGCCCGGAATTTGTGCGAGACGGTATGAACCACACGCCTTACAAACGTGAGAAAACGCCGAAGGGTACAAGGCTGACGGAACAGGAGATGGCGTATATATGTCTGCTGCGCCGCCAGGGTAAGACGTACAAAGAGATGTCAAAGATGACAGGCAGGACGACAGACAGAATAAGGCGCATTTTGAGATTAAAAGGATTGACAAAACCGATAAGACAGCAGCGCAATGTTACGCCGGAGGTACGGCAAGAGATACTACGGCTATATGCTATGAACAAAGACGTATCACATCAGTCAATAGCCGAGGCGGTAGGATTTTCACAGACAACAGTTAGCAAGGTGTTGAGGGAGGCATATAGATGACAACTAAAGAATGGCTAAGCAGGGCAAGGAATATTGATGTTGAAATAAACGAGCTTTTGAAGGAACAAAAACAGGCGTTTGAAAGCGTTACCGGAGCTGTTCCGGCGGCAAATGGTGAGCGTGTGCAATCCTCCGGCGGCAATACATATGAGAACAGGCTGATTAACTATGCCGCATACAGTGAGAAGATTGACGCGAGGATTGATGAACTGTATGCAGTGAAACAGGAAATTGAAGCGGCGATTGGACAGGTCGACGACAGTACGCTGAGAGCTATTCTGATTATGCGGTATTTGCGGTTCTATACGTTTGAGGAAATCGCTGTTAAGATGCACTACAGTTATGTACATATAGTGCATACGCTTCATCCGAGGGCATTAAGTGCGGTTTCTAAATTTGTTAATAGTATTTAACATACCCCCTATGATATACTGTATACTGGAAGGACAGGTTAAAGAGTTCCCCTCTCCGCAATTAACTATGTGGCAGCACCAGGCTGCACCTCCTTTCAGTAATAGGCGGCCGGGCGCAGGTACCGGCGGGATAGGGTGGGTTTAATTGAACGTCTCCCGACAGCTTATATAGCGCAACAGTCGGGCGGTCTGTTAAGTGCAGTGGCGGAATAGGTAGACGCATCGAGACTTATGACGTTGGGTGAGACAGCCAATATAAAGCGTGGTGGCTGTCATACAAGGTGCAAATCCTTGTCTGCATTACAATTAGGTGCGGAAACGCTTCTTCACAGCGTACCAGTTCCGCGCCGCCCCTTATGGGGTTAGGAGGTAATTATGGAGAAATATATTGAGATAGGTATACACGTCATAGGCTATATATGTATAGGGTTAGAAGCCTATCGTTTAATAAAATGGCTGGGCGACCTATAGATGAGCAAATCGGTAACCATTTCCTAAATGGAAACAGTTGAGCAAATTACAGTCAAGTAAACAAACGGCATAGATAAGCTATTTGTTTGATTTAGGGCAGTGTGAAATCAAGAGAGGAGCAAGTAAAAAAAGGACGGTGACATATGAAAATCAATATATTAGGTACTGAATACGAAATAAAAAGACAGACGGCAAAAGAGAACTGCAAGCTGGATGACGCAAGCGGAATATGCGAGGTATATAGCAAGGAAATAATCATAGACACAAGTGCAAAAGATGATAAAATGGCATTTAACAAGATTGATGATTTCTTCCATAAGGTGTTAAGACACGAGGGGTTTCACGCGATATTCGCCGAAGCCGGAGCATCACAGTATATGGAAGATGAAACGCTTGTCGATATGCTTGCAATGTTATATCCGCGCATAAAGGTGATTATGGAGCAGTTAGACAACGCGGAGATTGAGAGCATATGAATGAGCAAGTATGCGGTATCTGCATTGACTGGTTCGGCGGTGGAGACTGCACGAAATGTGAGGAGGAGGAACACGATGGACGAAATGACACTTGCGAGCGAGATGCTTGCAGAGATAAAGCGGACAAGTAAACGGTGGTTTATTGTTTCGGTTGTTGAATTGGGGTTGATATTGGCTATAATCGGCGGTTTTCTATGGTATCTGAATACGCCGGTAGCCGAGACCACAACGACAACTATTGACCAACAGTCAGATAATACAAGTACAAATCAAGTGATAGGCGGTGATATATATGGCGGCAAGACAGACAATAACGGTCACTAAGACGGTGACACGCAGACCAAAGAAGCAGACACCAAAGAAGCCGATTAAGAAGAAAGGTTAATCAAAGCACATCTATACGGTGTGCTTTTTTGATGCAAGGAGGTGATAAGAGTGACAGATAAACAAAGATTATTTTGTGATGAATATTTAATAGATTTAAACGCAACACAAGCGGCTATTAGGGCAGGATATTCAGAAAAAACAGCATTTTCAATCGGCAATGAAAACCTTAAAAAACCTTATATTCAGGAATATATACAAAAAATGCTTGCAGAAAAAGAGGACGCTCTTATCGCCAAACAGGACGAAGTATTGAAGTATCTTACGGCGACAATGAGGCGTGAAAACCTTGAGAGTATTGTAGTCACCTGCAAGGAACATAAGTCTTGGTATGATGAAAAGGGCAAGAAGCAAATAGAGGATAAGGAAGTCCCGACAGCAGTTGAAATTCCGACAAAGGTATCTGACGCTAATAAGGCGGCGGAACTCTTAGGCAAGTATTACACTCTGTTTACTGCCGACAAAGATAGGCAGACAGAAGAAATAGGAGTTGTATTCCTTCCGGCAGCGGAGGCGGAAAGCAATGAGTGATGTTGTCTGGAAACCGCAGCCGAGACAGAGGGAATTTATGAGCCGCGGCGAGTATGAAGCGTTATACGGCGGTGCAGCCGGAGGCGGTAAGAGCGATGCAATGGTTGTCGAAGCACTAAGGCAGATACATATACCGCATTACAAAGCTATTTTGTTT
Organism: Clostridia bacterium; assembly: GCA_017406485.1. Lineage (GTDB taxonomy): Bacteria > Bacillota > Clostridia > UBA1381 > UBA1381 > Hominilimicola. The sequence goes on along the minus strand of JAFQYK010000126.1, from coordinate 26,028 downwards.
CGTAAGACGTTTCCCGAAGCAAGGGAACTGATATTGAAATCACAGCGTATATATCCGAGAGTATGCCCCAAGGCGAAGTACAACGGCAGTGAGCATTGCTGGACGTTTCCGAGCGGCGCAAGAATATATTTCGGTTCAATGCCGAACGCAACATCATATATACGCTATCAGGGTTTATCCTTTGCGTTTATAGGATTTGACGAGCTGACACATTTCACGCGCGATGAATACGAATATTTAATATCTCGTAACCGCGCTGACGGTGAGGGCGTGAGGGTGTATATCAGAGCCACGGCGAACCCCGGCGGTATCGGTCACGGTTGGGTCAAGGAGAGATTTATAACTTCCGCGCCACCAAATACACCGCATAAGGTCAAGACCAATGTATTATTGCCGGACGGCAGCGTCAAAGAGATGACGCGTAACCGGATATTCATACCGTCAAGCGTGTTTGACAATGAGGCTTTATTAAAAAATGACCCTAATTATTTAGCAAACCTGGCAATGCTGCCGGAGGCGCAGAAGAAAGCGTTACTATACGGCGATTGGGATACATTCCAAGGACAGGTATTTACAGAATGGCGCAACAATCCCGATGGATATGAGACGCGCAATCTGACGCACGTTATTAAACCGTTTGAGATACCTAAACACTGGCGCAGATACCGCAGTTTTGATTTTGGTTATTCCAGGCCGTTTGCGGTGCAGTGGTGGGCGGTTGATACGGACGGCAAGGTATATTTATACCGACAGCTATACGGATGTACTGATACGCCAAATACCGGCGTTAAGTGGGAGCCGCGGAAGATTGCAAGAGCAATACGCGAATATGAGGACAAATATGAGCAAGGGAACACCATCATAGGAGTAGCAGACCCGTCAATCTGGGACGAGAGCCGCGGACGTGACGGAACGGTTATTACAATGATGGAGCGCGAGGGCGTTTATTTCTCAAAGGGCAAGAATGACAGGTTATCGGGAAAGATGCAGGTGCATTACAGATTGGCATTTGACGATAACGGTATTCCGATGATGTATGTGTTCGATACGTGCAGGCAGTTTATACGTACACTGCCGAATTTGGTTTACAGTACGACACATCCGGAGGATATAGATACAACACAGGAGGACCACGATTATGACGCAATGCGTTATTTTCTGATGGAAAATCCGATTAAATCCCGTGAAACATCGGTGGACGCACCGGTTTTTCTATATGAAAATCCCCTTAATCTATAAGGGACAATTCGCCCGTAATGGGTGCAGAAAGAAAGGAGTTTCGGAATGGACGAAACAATGATGAGTGCAGAAGAAGAGGTATTCACTCAACCTCAGGCGGCAGAAGCCGAAGATAACAGCGCAGAAAGTCAGATTGCGGAGCAATCGGCAGGGGCAGTCGCTAAGCCTCGTGACATTGAAAATATGTCAGATGATGATTTCAACGAGTATCTGAAACAGGTGCAGAGCGGTAATGTGCCGGAGGTGCCCAAAGAGGAACCGCAGGACGAACCACAGACGGAGGACACCGAGCCGGAAGATACGGAGGAGGAAATCAAGCCGTACAAGGTTTATAAGACGCACGATGAATTTCAGCAGGACTTTGACAGGATGATTGGCGAACGGCTTAAAAAGAACCGTGAAAGCCTTGACCTGTACGACAAAGTAAAGTTGCAGGCGCGTAACTTCTACGGCGACGCTGCCGATGATACGGCGGCGGTAAACGCGTTGCTTGCAGACCTCACCAATCAGAACGCGGACAGGCGCGGCGTGGAGACTGACGAGTATAACCGTCAGATACAAGACGCGGAGGACGCGAGACGATGGAGAGAACAGCAGAGGGCGGCAAGTGAGCAGGAACAAAGACAGAACGCGCAGAGAGAACAGTTACAGAGGGACATTGCGGACGTTAAGAGGATTGTGCCGGCGTTTGATTTCAATCAGGCTATGCAAAATGAGACATTCCGCAAGGCTATTATGGATGGCGCAAGCGTGCAAACGGCGTATATGATAGCAAATCAGCCGAAACCGCAGAAGCCGAAGCGTCAGCCTATCAAGCAGGTCGGTATGCAGTCGGGCGTTTCCGGCAGAAGCGACTATGATCCGTCAAGGCTTCCCGATGACGAATTTGGTGCGTATGTCGAAAGGATTATGAACAGATAACGGATAGGATTTTCGTCCTGTCCGTTTTTGTATGGAAAGGATGAAAGAATTATGGCATTAGGTTTTGAGCAGAATTATAACATGAACAAAACTACCAGCGCGGGCGTACAGCCGCTATACACACCGGTCTTAAACCGCCACGTGCTGGAGACAATGAAGGAGGACCTCATCTATTCGCAGTTCGGACAGAGAGCGAAGATAGAGAAGGGCAAGGGCAAGGTAGTAGCGTGGGATAAGATGTTACCTCTGCCGAAGGCAACCACACCGCTTACAGAGGGTGTAACTCCTAAGGGCGTTGCGCTTAACGTGACGCGTGTGCTCGGTTATCCGCAGCAGTACGGTCAGTATGTTGCTACAACAGATGAATTTGACTTCTTTACACCCGACCCAACACCGGAAGTACTGAGAATAAATGAGCTTCTTGGTAACAATGCAGCAGAAACGTTTGAATATCTCACAAAGAAAGTGCTTGCAGCGGGTACAAACGTACAGTATGCAGGTGGCAAGGCGGCAAGAGCAGCGCTTACCTCGACAGATATATTCACCACTGAGGAAATCGCAAAGGCTGTAAGAACACTCAAGGGCAATAGAGCGAAGAAGAAAAACGGCGGTTTTGTCGGCGTTATTCACCCTGATGTTGCCTATGACCTGATGACACAGGATGACAACTGGAAGCGTCCGCACGAGTATCAGGATACAAAGAAGCTCTACAAGGGCGAAATCGGCGAATGGGCAGGAGTAAGGTTTGTTGAAAGCCCCGACGCTATTATGTTCAGAGGCGACGCGTTCGGCGTGACCGATGACCGCGCCGGATATGACGAGCTTACGGTAATCTCGGTATCGGGAAAGAAAATCTATATCGAGGAGGAAATTACCTCAGCGCAGGCTACAGCGATTAACGGCGCGTCTCCCGCGAGAAAGATTGCGGTTAAAGGTCACGTTTATACAATCTCGTCTGTAACGGCAGGTGACAGCGGCTATGCGTACATCACTATTTCGGACGCAAACGATGTTGACAGTGATGTTGTCGGCGGCGATATTATTTATCCCGGCGAGGGTACAGTAGGCGGCGCACCTGTATACGCTACGATTATAATGGGTGCTGACGCGTTCGGCGTATCTGACCCGAAGGACATTGAAACCATCATCAAACAGCTTGGCAGCGGCGGTACGGCTGACCCGCTCAATCAGAGAGCTACACAGGGTTGGAAGTGTCACCATCTTGCAAAGAGACTTACCGAGGAATGGATGGTAAGAGTTGAGAGCGTTTCAACGAGATACGCACCTACATCTGGAGAATAATACAATAAAGGGAGCAAGTTTCGCGCTTGCTCCCTAAAATTTTGATTTATGGAGGTTGAATATTATGGCTGAGAAAAAAACTGAAACAAAGGCAGTTAAAAAGCCTGAGAAAAAGGTCGATTATTGGGATGAACTTGTGCCGGTGACTGTTAGGCGACCTGAGGGCGAGGCGGCGGACTCTATGACAGTGACGCATAACGGTAAGAATTTTCAGATACAGTACAACAAGGAAGTAATGGTGCCGCGCAAGGTGGCTGAGATAATACATCAGTCAGAAGATAATATGGCAATAGCGGATGCGGAAATATCGAGGCTTGCAGGTATGCACGAATTAGGCTCGGTATGACGAAAGGAGGGGAAAGACTATGCAGAACTTAATTCAAGCAGATCTGACGCAGTCGCAGGTTATAAGCCGCTTTTACGGTCTTAACCGCTTGGAAAAGGGCAGAAGCGGAGAGTTTAAAGCTATGCTTGGTCTTTCCTCTGACCGTTATCCTTGTATGGCGGCGGCAAGACAGGCGAAGCAGTTATATACAGGCTACACCAATATACAGGCGGTAATTGCGCCGAAGTATGGCGAGAATATAGAGGGGCTTACAGGTGTTGCAAACGGCGTATTTTACTACAACGGCGCGGCAAAGACAAAGGACAGCGCGACAATTCCGGCTAATGCGGATGTGACATTGGTTGACTTCAACGGACGGATAATTATATGCGCTTATGACGGCACAAACAGCTATATGTCATACTACGATTATACGGCAACAGGCACAAACAAGGTCAAGAATATGGAAACGACCGTTATAGGTACAATGACAGTTTACGGCAGCGGTGACCCGTCAAGAGATGTGACGGTGACAAATTACATTGAACGCACCGGCGGCTGGACAGGTTTTAAAATGGGTGACAGCGTACAGATTAGCGGATTTGTAAATGCCGGAAATAATACACAGCTTATAGACAGCAAATTTGACACGGCAGATAAGACAATCCCGATTAGTGCAGTTGTTGAAAAGGTAGACGGCAACAAGCTATATGTGCAGCTATATAACTATCTGCGTGAAAGACTGGTATTTACAAATGAAACTGCACAGACAAGGACGGTAGGCAATGTAACAATAACACCTACCGTCAAAATCGGTATTCCTGTTATGAACCATATCTGTATCCACAACAACAGACTATGGGGAACAAATCCGAACGGGGAATATATCTACGCTTCAAAGTTAGGTGACCCGTTTAACTGGAACACATATCAGGGCTTGGCGAATGACAGCTACTATGCCGAGATAGGTACGGCAGGCGGATTTGTCGGTATAGTGTCATATAGGGATAATCTTGTGGCATTTAAGCGCGATTATATACATCATATTTACGGCGATAAACCGTCTAATTACTCTATTCCGAAACAATTATCCGATTGCGGCTGTATTGACATTAAGAGTGCGGTACAGATAGGAGTTGGGTTATACTTTTTGGGGTACAACGGCTTTTATGTGTATCAGGGCGGACAGCCGGAGCTGATTTCGCAGAAGCTCGATAAAACGTATGAACACGCCACGGCGGCGACTGACGGACAGAAGTATATCGTATCTTGTGAGGACGGTTTACTTGTGTACGATACGCGATACGGAACGTGGCATATTGAGGAAGATATACAGAATGTTAAGGGATATTTCAGACGTGAAAACAAGGTGTATATTGCGACTGACACCAAATTGTATCAATACGGCGGTAATGATGCCGGTTATTGGAGCGCGGAAACGATTATATTTACAGAAAACACGTTTGAAAACAAAGGGCTTATTGAGATATGGATACGCGCAATACTTGACGAGGACAGCTATATTGATGTGAAAACTGCCGAGGACGGCGGCGATTATGTCGGGTCATTCAGAATTAGCACGCCGGGGCTTAACCGCCACAAAATACCCGTGCGGCACATTGACGGCGATTATTACGCTATGAAGTTTATCGGTCACGGTAATGCGGTGATTACCGACATCGAGAAAAAATATGTTGTTGCCGGACGTGAGTTCAGGCAGAACGGAGGACACAATGTATATTAACGAGGTTATACGCGAAGCGGACGCTTTAAATCCGAACGAGTATACTCTAAATGAAAAGTATGCTTGGATTGACGAGCTGAACGCAACGCTTATGCAGGAGCATTTGTATAAATATGCAAGTGTTGAGTTAGAGCCTATGGAGGACGGTACATATCTGCTGCCGGAGGGTATTACATTTGAAATGGTTGACAGGATAATTGCGCAGGGCAGGAGTATAGAGAAGTATGATTTCAGGTCGTTCGGCATAACGCCGCTGTATACTCCGCGCGAGAGGTTCTTTGTGCCGGTGCATTGCCAGGCTAAGGGCGCGATTACCGTTATATATCTGGCGCAGTATGAGCCGATACGGACGTTTGAGAATGATAACACGCGATATATTTGGGACAGCTTCAAATCAGCTCTTGTTATCCCGATAGATGAGATGGTGTTGCAGGTCGGAGATACGGTAGAGATGTCGCGTCTTTCACAGACAGAACAATGTGGTATTACAAAGATTGAGGTAAGTCCGTCAGGCTGGGAAGGATATTGTCTTGCGTATTTGGATAAGCGTTTATCGGGCGGTGCGGCAGGTAATGAATATTGGAAATGCAAAAGGATTGTGACTGACCAAACGCTTGTACCTGCTCCGTATGACAGGATGTATATAGACTGGATATTGGCGAAGATAGCGTTTTATCAAAACAATTATATCGTTTACAATCAGCAGATGAATAAATTTTACAACACATTAAGACAGTTTGACAACTGGCGCATATCGCGTGCGCCGGCAGACAAGGATAATAAAATCCGTAACTGGATGAAATAGAGGTGAAATTATGCCGAACTTAACAACAGCCCTTCCGAGACGGACAGGGAATATAGAGGAAGATTACGACAGGCTCTATAATTGGGCGGTGTCTTTGACGGACGAGCTTAAAAGTCTATTATGTAACCTCGACAGCGGCAACGTTACCGAGGCAGGGAGCATTAAGGCGCAGAATATTGACGCAAGCCAGGCGAAGATTAAGGACGCACAGATAGCTTCACTCACGGCCGATAAACTTACGGCAGGGACGATTGATACAGAGAAGATTACGGTAAAGGGAACTGATGAAAACGGTCGTACTATGTTAATGACAGGTGAGAAAATTGTTTTTACCGAAACCGTAGGCGGTCGCACGTATGAGCGTATTGTAATCGGCAACAATAACGGAAATTATATATTCACAGTGCAGAACAGGGGCGGAACGCAAGGCATATATATGACAAGCAACGGCGAAATGCAACTGACTGGCGATATAAACACAGGTAAGGATTGCAGGGTACAGGGACAGCTTATCGTGGGTAACGGAACTGACGCATCAAGCTATAAAGGTATCGCTTTTTATTGCAAAAATTATTTCAATCCGAGTGACGGGTATTGCGGCGGCATATTCCCTTATGTAATAGCATACAGCGAAGGTAGTCCGGTAACGGGCGGTATATGTGTTGATACAAGCCTTTATGCAAAAAGCGGCTATGGTACATATTCAAAGGTTGTGACTTTTGATGACTTGCAAAATCAGTCAAATAACACTTAAAAGAAGGTGAAAAAGTGGAAGAGAAGGAGTATATACATTACGAATATAAAGGCAAGATTGACCCTGTATTTATCTCAAAGGCGCGTAAAATGTTTGATAAATACAAGGCCGACAAGGAAAGCCTTGTCAAACGTATAATCGACAATGACAAATGGTATCGTATGCGCTATGCGGAGCTTATGGACGAACACACCAATGCAACAAAACCGGCAACGGCATTTATATTTTCGGCTATTGAGAACAAATACGCTGACGCGATAGACAACTTCCCCGTTCCCAATCTTCTTGAACGTGAACCGTCAGACCAGGAGACGGCAAAAATACTCTCTAAGATTATTCCTGCACAGCTTGATATGTCGGGATTTAAAAAGGTATATAAAAAGAATTGGCGAAGAAAGCTCAAAGACGGTACGGGAATATACGGCGTGTTCTACAACGAGGACAGGGAAGATATTGACATAAGACCCCTTGGAATAATGGACGTTTATTGCGATATGTATCTTACCGATGTGCAGGAAAGTCAATTCTTCTTTATCGCTCAGGCAATAGATAACGCTATACTTAAAGATGCATATCCGAAATATAAAGACCTATTCAGAGGTGACGCGGATATACAGTCCTATAAAGGGGACAGTGAGAAATTAGAGGATAAAACAGAGGTCATCGACTGTTACTATAAAAAGACTGACGGAACGCTGCATATGATAAAACTTGTCGGAAACAACGTTATTCTGGCTACGGAGGATATGGACGGCTATGAAAACGGTCTTTACGACCACGGTATGTACCCTGTTATATTCGATGTGCTTTATCCCGAGGAGGATTGTCCGTTCGGTTTCGGTGTGGTTGACGTGATAAAAAATCCTCAAATGTACGTTGATAAGCTGGATGGTATTATACTGAAAAACGCTATGCTGTCGGGAAATCCGCGAACGCTGATGAAAAATTCGTCCGGCATAAATGAAAACGAGTTCAAGGACTATACAAACGACATTGTACACTGCACAGGCGATGTGGGCGAGCAGAACATACGCACGCTTACAGTTGACGCTATTCCGCAGCAGGTAATGTCACACCGCGACAATAAGAAGAACGAGCTTAAAGAGGTCGTGGGCAACCGTGATTTTCAACAGGGCGGCACAATGGGCGGCGTGACGGCGGCATCCGCTATTACATCACTGCAGCAGGCAGGCGAAAAGCTAAGCCGCGCGATCATTGACGACAGCTATGACGTATACAAAGACCTTGTAATTATGGTTATATCCCTTATGCGTGAGTTCTACACGGAAGAAAGGGTGTACAGAATTACAAATGAGATGGGAAGCGTTGAATTTAAAGAGTTTGACAGTTCAATGCTTATGAAACCGGAAACAGACGCTCTGGGCTTCCCGATAGATGAATATAAACGTGTTGAGTTTGACATAGGCGTTATTCCTCAACGTGAAAATCCGTTCAGTAAAGAGGCGAATAATCAGACGATTATGAACCTTTGGCAGAGCGGATTTTTCTTGCCTCAAAATCTTGGCGTGGCTACGGTTGCGCTTCAATGTATGAACTTTGACGGCAAGGAAAAGCTGATGGAACAGCTTAGGGAAATGAACGAACAACAGCAAATGGCACAGCAACAACAGATGATGCAGCAGCAAATGCCGCAGGGCGGCGGCGATTTAATACCGGTCGGACAGGTCGGAGACAGTCAGATTGAAAGCGAAGATGATCTTGTTCCGGTGGGGCAAGTCGGAGGTGAAATGTAATGGCAAGAAAGAATAATGAGTATGAACCGATAGCGACAATGGCGAATATAAACACGTACAGACAGCCGACAGTAACGCGTCAGCAGCCACAGTACGATTTCAGCAATCCAAATACGGATATTATGCAAAAGCTACAGCAGAATTACGAGGTTACTCCAAATCCCGTACCGCAAACACAGGGCGGAGCAATGACGCAGAATGCGAACGGCATTAACGCGCAGGGCGGCGGCAACGCTATGACACAGCCCCCGAGCGGTATGATGGGTGTGAGAAACGAGCTTAACAATCGCGGCATATACGATATAGGCTGGAACGATACAAACAAAACCTTTACCGTGGGCGGTCAGGAATACAAGCCCGGCGCGGTGCAGGACGGAACGAGCTATTCAAACGAAAGCGATATAAACAAGATTACAAACGAATATTACAGACAGCAGGGTAAGCCCTTAGAGGGTGCGGACGCGTATGTCGCGCAGGCGTTGGGTGTTAAAAATGCGGTTAGCTGGTCTAACGGTAACTTAATGGTCGGCGGTCAGATTGTGCCTACGGTGTATGTTGACGGGAACGGTACGGCATACGCGCAGAAATCAGCATTAGACAGCGCGATTGCGGCATATCGAAATAGTACAGGCTTAAAGGGTAATCAGAGCGTTATTGACGATTATAACAGCCGTTACGGCAATCAGATAAACAAGGCTTTAGGCAGGGTGATGAACCGCGAGGAATGGAGCTATAACCCCGAAAACGATGCGGCTTACAGGTCATACCGCGACCAGTACACGCGCGAGGGCGACAGGGCATATCAGAACGCGTACGCGGATATGGCGACGTCAACGGGCGGTTATGGTTCAAGCGCGGCTATGAATGCGGCAGGTCAGCAGTGGAATTATTATATGCAGCAATTAGGCGACAGAATACCCGAGTTGCAGCAGAACGATTATAACCGTTACTTAGGCGAGTATAACCTTAGAAGAAACGAGCTTAACAGCCTAAGAGATGTGGCGAACGACTATTACAACAGAGAGTATCAGGCGAACCGCGATATTATAAACGACCTCAATGCGGCAAATGAAGCCTCATACCAGCGCAGATTTGACGCGCGTAAGCTCAACAGAGCCGATTATGAAAGTGACAGGGTATATCCGTATCAGGAAAAACTATTACAACAGCAGGTTGCTCAGGGGGATATGGATACGGAACGCTACGGCAGAATTGCTGACCTTAATATACAAAATCAGGAAAATCAGAACAGAATGCAGGAACTTGAAATATGGAATGCAAACTTTCAGAAGATACTTACATCTATTGGCTATAGTGACAGACCTATTACGGAAACGGAAGCGCTTGAAATGGGTGTCAATCCCAAAGCTGACGGCACATATCCGACAGGTCGTGAGCTTATGACAGCATACGGTGAATTACAGTCGGCACTTGAGGCGGCGCAATGGCCGGAGCAACGCAGACGGCTTATAGAAACGTGGCAGATTAACAACGGTATTTACGGAACTGTATAAGGGTGTGATAATATGGCAAAGAACATATTTGAGAAAGCGACAGACGAGATAAAAAAAGCCACAGAAAACCTGGCAAAAGAAATCCAAAAGCAGGGACAAAGTCAGAGCGGCAAAAAGAGCAGCTTTTATGAAGATTATCAATCTAAACGCGTTCAGCCGTCTACGGTTCAGAACGCGCCGCAAAAGAAAACCTTTATACCTGTCACGCCGCAAAGGACGGCATTTGTGCCGTCTACGGTGGTACAGCAGCAGCCGCAGCAGAGGAAATTTGTACCGGTGACGCGTCAACCGGCATATACGCAAATGACCGATTTGACAAATAACCGGCTTATAAACAGGTTTACGCCGCAAACAGGTGTAAGGTCAACCGCGCCGACTTCTCCGTTTGCCGGAAGTATATACGGTATGAACAACTTTAACCGTTCGCTGCCTAAGGCGCAGAGTATTTTTAGGGCAAACAGACAGCAGCAAGAGCTTTTAAAGCGGCAGCATGAACGTGACGAACAAATACAGCGCGAAATATACGGTAATCTCTATGATGAGGAAATGGAAAAACAGCGTAATCGCAGCTTTGGCATACAACAGCGTTTAGAACGCAATGAAGCAGACAGACAGCGGCGTATGCGAGAGCTGACAAATCCCGCGCGTGTGCTTGACGCTATGGCAAGCAAAGAGTCAAGATTATACAGATGGGGCAAGAATGCAGCCTTATCAGGTCTGTTTGGAATAGCCGAAGGCACAAACAAGGCTCTTGACTGGGTATTGCCTACAGAAGTGATTTTCGGTGAAAAGAATGACCCGTTGAAAACACTTTCAAGAGATGCGGAAAATTATCGTTCGGATTATCACGGCAGAGCAGTAGACGCAGCAAAAGACAAAACAGGAAATGAAGCTATAGCGGAATACGGTACGCAATTTGCAGAAGGCTTGGTGAGAGCATTACCGCAACTTGGTATAGCCTATCTGACTGCCGGAACAAGCGCAGCACCGTCAATGGCTGCGAACAGCGGTAGCGGTTCAATGCTTAACACGCTGAAAAACATAGCCACTAATGCGGCAAAATCGCCTTCATTTTGGTATTCCGTAGGAACAGAGGGCGGAGACGCATATCATAGCGCAAAAGAAAAAGGCGCAAGCGAAGAACAGGCGCAGATAGCCGGCACTGTAACAGGAATTCTGAATGGTCTTGTAGAAGTGAGCGGCGGTATTGAAAACATACCTGGACAGGAACGCACTCTTAAAAGCTGGGTTGCAAATGCGCTTGGTGAAGGCTTGGAGGAAACCACACAGAGGCTTATAGGTAATACGGTTGATAAAATGGTTTGGGATAATAATAAACAGGTATTCTCTTTTGACGACCAAGATGCTATTATCAATCCAAAACGAATGGCCGAAGAAGGACTTATGGGCGCGGCTATCGGCGGCGTATACTCGGGCGTGCCTATGGTAGCAGGATATGTAAACGACACGGTAAACACAGGACGGGCTATAAATGAAATGGGCGAAGGTCAGAGTGTTATAAATCGAGGCTTGGCGAGTGAAAGAGAGTCGGCGGCAAACAGGTACGCGCAACGGCTTCAAAACAAAGCAAATCCGTCTGATTGGAATATCGGAAGGCAGTTTCAGAAGAATGTTAAGGCTATACAGAGCGAAAACGACTTTGCGGCGGCTATGTCGAAAATCAAGCCTACGGATATCAGGTCGGAGCTTTACAATGACAGAGGGCAGGAGCTTAACGGTATTGCAACCGACAGCGGCGTTAGTGTATCGGTGAACGGTGATATAGACGTACCGACAGCTATTAAACACGAATGGTTACATATGTTTGAGAAGCTCAATCCCGAAGCATATAAGAGTTACAGAACAAGCGTATTAAGCGCGGCAAGGGAAACGAACAGCGAAGCCGTTGAAAACCGTATTGAGTTTTTGAAAAATGAATACAACTATAATCAGACTGTTGCCGAAGATGAAATTGTGGCGGAACTGACAGGCGGATTTAATACAAATGCTATTATGCGTATGGCAGAGGGCAACAACTCTCTTGCGACAAGGCTCGCAGACGCTATGCGCACCGCTAAACGACAATTAAGACAGGCATATACCAAAGGCAATTATACAAGCTCTACAGGCTTGCAGCTTACGTTTGAACAGCTTAACAACGCTGAAAAACAGTACATTCAAAGACTGCAACAGGCAAGGGATAATGCGGCGGAGAATGGCGATAATGCTGATAAATTTTCCGTAAAAGAGCAGACCACGACACCGCAATTCAAGGAATGGTTCGGTGACTGGCAGAACAGCCCCGAAAACGCAAGTAAGGTTGTGAACGAGGACGGTACGCCGATGATTGTCTATCACGGAACCGACAGCGATTTTACAGTATTTGACCGTTCAAAAGGCAGGAGCGGTATGGATATTCAGGGAATGTTCTTTAGCCCGTGGGAAATAGACGCAGGCGGTTATGGCAAAAATGTAGGTGCATATTACTTAGACATAAAAAATCCCGCAAGTGGTGAAAAAGCGTTTAAAGCACTTAATATGTTTAAAGGGCAAAATTACGCAGGAATAAAAGCGCGAGAATATCTTGAAGAACAAGGATACGATGGCGTAAACTTTTACGGCGAGGAATGGGTAGCCTTTGAACCAACACAAATCAAATCCGCTACTAATAATATCGGTACATTTGACAGGAACAACCCGGATATACGCTATAGTGTAAAGGAAGGTAACGAATATACACCGGACAAGATTGCGCGGCGACTTATAAACGAGAACAACGCAAAGGGCAGAGTATACGTCAAGGACGTGCGCGAGGGCATAACAGAGCTTGCGCGTATGGTGCCGGACGTGTTCAGCGGTAATGTTGAGGAAAACTACCCCGCATTTGAAGCCAAAGCACGAAGCATTGCGGAAACAATCGTGGACGCTTCACGTCAGACACAGGACGTACAGAAAGAGCAGTATAACGAGCTTAGAAAATGGCTCAAATCCGAACGTATTAAGATAACAGACGAACTTAAAAGCGATATTCCCGACTTTAATGCGTACCGTAAAAGCCTTATGGGGCTTGTCACCTTCTCGAAAAACGGAACAGGCATAGACCAAATCTATAAGGAACTGTCAGAAAGATTTCCGCAATACTTCAACGAGCAGGAGCAAATGACGCAATCAGATCAGCTCACACACCTTGTGGACACGCTGCAGAACCTAAAGAATTACGAAACGGCAGTGTCGGACAAGGACTATGACGCATATGTGGAGGATTTGACACAGCAGATTGTATCTGAAGCTATGAACCTTGCGCCGAATTTAAAGCAGACGGTGCAAAACAAAAGTAAAGCAGATAGATTTGTACCTAATGCGGATACCGATATAAACGAGATTGTCAACAGTGATATGTCTGACGCGGAAAAGCGTAAGGCGTTGGAGGACAGAGTTCACTTTATACCGCAGGGCGGCAGAGATATATTTGCAGAAGGTCAAAAAAGAGGCAAGGAACACTTTGACCAAATGCACAACATTAAGCCGAGCGAATACGCCGAGGAGGATTGGGAAAGTTACGGCGAGGATTTCGGCACAGACAATATGCGCCGCGATATGCAGCAGAGGAGCGAAGAAGCAGAAAGACGCAACCAAGAGCCACAGCAGCAAAGCTACTATAGCGAGGAAGATTGGGGCGACCTTACCGAACCCGTACCCGAAGGATATGATTGGACTAAGGATATGGAGAATTGGAGCGAACCTAAGGAAAGACCAAAAACGCAGGCGGAGCTTGACGCGGAAGCGGACGAAACGACAAGGACGCTTATGGAGGAAAAAGGCGTTGACAGCCCAGACCAATTAGCAGAAGAAACAGTATCAAGAGCGGATACAAAACAGCGTAACAGAAAATTCTATCTCAGCAAAGAAGGCATACAGACACTCGGCAGCAGATTGTATACAGATGTCGTTGACGATATGCATCCTTTTTGGAACTACAACAAGAGTTTTGAGCAAATGCAGACGCGCTTGAACGAAGAAAACGGTAAAAAAGAAAAGGTCAGAACAATGGGTAAGCAGAACCCTTACAAAATGGCTATGAACGCTAAAGACGCTTCTTCACGTTCTGCATATCTTGTTACAGACTATCTTACTGACTTTGACGGTAATGTTTTGGGTAAAGGTCTTATAGATACATTGGCAGAGGGCGGCATAAGTAAAGAGGACTACAAGGCATTTAACGAATACCTTGTAGCAAACCACGCGCTTGAATGGCTTGATGAAAAGAGCGGCGGCAAGTATAAGAAGGTATACGAGGATGACCGTCTGAATAACTGGCGTGTAGTTAAGAAAATGGTTGATGCTTTCGAAAGCAAGCACCCGAATTTTAAGCAAGCGGCCGAAAACATATACGACTGGCAGAGGAAGTTACTCAAAGCCTGGCTTGTTGACACGGGCGTTATAACACAAGACCAATACAATTATTTTACGGAGACATATCCGCATTATGTACCGTTCTACCGCGAAACGGACGTTGCGGCGGCGGGCGGCAATACGGGGCTTGCGAACCTCACCGACCCAATCAAAAAGGCACAGGGCGGCAACAAGAGGATATTAAGCCCGATTGAAAACATTATGTACAACACAGCTTCATACGTCAATCACGCTTCTAAGCATGCTGTAACTAAAGCTGCTGTCGATATGTATGACATTCTTGAAAGCGACCCCAAAAACAACGTTTTAAGGGCGTATTGGGAAGAAGTATTCCCGAAAAATCCGCAGGACTTTACCCCGACAACATTTGTTAAGAAAGGTCAGACAGAAGGTGAAATACTGGACGCAACACAGGAAGCCCCCGAAACATCTATATCTGACACGTTGAGAAGTCAGGTAGGTATAAAGGACGGCATTGTCAGAATAAACGATAACGGCACAATGCGATATTTCCAAGTGTATGATAAGGATTTCTTAAACGTACTCGATAATGTACGCAAGGGGCGCGAGGGGCTTTTAGCAGCGGCGGCGGCAGTATCGAGGGCGAGAGCGGCGCTTTTGACATCTTTTAAGCCGCAGTTTGCCCTTGTGACAAATCCGATACGCGACTTTGGAACGTACCTTGTAAATTCGTCAGACGTGAATAAAGCTAAGGCAATAGGCGCGGCGGCATCTTCATATGTGGATATAATAAAGAAAAGTGAAGCGTATAGGCAATATAAGGCAATGGGCGGCGAGTATTCGAGCTTTACAACCGAAGGCAAGAACGAGCTGAAAAAAGCATTGCAGAAATTGAGCAACGAAGACCCAAATATCGCAAAGAAATTCTTCAAGGGCGTGACCGGAGTATTCGGAGCGTATGAGAATTTAGGAAACGCAATAGAAACCGCGCCGAGACTTGGCGAGTTTAAAAGAACGCTCGATCAGGGATATGATATTCACGAAGCATTTTACAGAGCAAAGGACGTAACTGTCAACTTTAGCCGCGGCGGTAAGATTTCAAAGGGGCTTAACGCTGTTTCAAACTTCTTTAACGCGGCGATACAGGGCAGCGATAAGTTTTTCAGACAGGCAAAAAACAATCCTACGTCAATGGCGGTCGGTATGGCGGGGCTTGCAATGATTTCATTGCTGAAATATGGGCTTGATAATCTGTTTAAGGACGATAAATACGAGGAAGCCTCAAAGGCTTTATCGAACTATCAGAAAAATAATTACTGGAATTTCTATATCGGAAACGGCAGATTTATAAGCATACCGAAGCCGAGAGAAAACGCGGTGCTTATAACAGCGGGCGAAGCGGCGGTAGATACGTTTATGGACAAACAAGACGATAGATTTAAGGGTTTCTTTACCGATTATGTGCTTGGTACGTATTTTCCGGACGGTAGTATTGTCGGAGTCAGTGATTACATAGCGTTGCAGACTAATCAAGACTACAGAGGGGTACCTATTGTAAGTAAGGAGCTTCAAGACCTGCCTAAAGAATTACAATATGATGATAATACTTCATATATTGCTAAATGGCTTGGAGAGGTTACAAAACAATCACCAAAACAGATTGATTATGTACTCAATAATAATCTTGGTGTAGCAGGTACATTCAATAAAACATATTTCACGCCAAACAGCAAGAAAGACCCGGCGGCGATGTGGAGCTTTGGACTTAGCAACACATTCTTTAAAGATGCGTATTATTCTACGGATATGACAAATTCCTTTTACAACAATAAAGAGGAAGCGTCAAAACAGGCAAACGGCTATCCGAGTGCAGACACGGAATATTTAAACAGCAGATATTCTCAGGCCGGCAATGTTATGGGTATTATCAATCAAATGGTAAAGGATAACGCAAACGATAAGAGCTTCAATAAAGATTGGAATATGGAAAATAACCGTTGGTACAAGAGAGCATATACCAATTACGCGGCGGAATACAAGGATAACCCTATGGGATTGTCGGACGAGGTATACAACGAAATCAAGGGCTTGTATAATGAAGATAAATCCATATTGGAGCTGCCTAAAATTTACGGCGAATTAAAGGCGAAAATCGACAAGGTACAGCAGACATATACATTTGATGATCCATATAAGGTAATACAATATCAAAAGGACGTGAATAATGCTGTAGACAAGGCATATCGTGATGTTATTTCCACTGCCGAATATCAGGCTATGGATAACGCGGACAAGGCGGCGGCACTTAAAAAAGCAAAGACGGATGCGGCGAATGCAGTAAAGGAAATGTATGTCAGCGGCAAGACCGAAAACACACCACAGACAAGCGGAGCGGTGGAAAAGCCTACACAAGAAGCTGTTGCAGCGGCACAGGCGAAGAAAGACCGCAAAGCAGACATAACAAGCGGATACGTCCAAAAGCTGTCAGACGATTTTGCGGCGGCAAATCCTGGCAAGGACGGCTACAGTGTAGAAACAATGATGAAGATTGAGCCGAAAAAGGTCAAGGTCGGCGGCAAGGAGTACGAGGTGTCGGGCGAGGTCGCGAACAAAATAGCGGCGGCGGCAGAGGATAAATTCTATGACAACATAGAGAGCTTCTACAGCGGCGAAGTACCTGTTGAGTATCTTATCGGTAAAAATGCCGATGGAAAAGCAAAGTATTCGGAAAATACCGCCGGTAAGCGCGTGTACCTTACCGGCGGCAGATACAACGCTGACGGAAGTAATCGATTTGACAAGACCATAGAAGGTAAAATCATATTCAGACTTAAAGACGCGGCTATAGACGCGGCGGCGGCGGAATACAAAGACGAGATCACAGGCGGCGGTGCGGCGGAAAAGGTTGCGACTACCGGTTCTACACGATCATACACAACTGCAAAGCGTTCCTCCGGCGGCAGGCGGTCAAGCGGCAGGCGGTCATCGGGTGGCGGACGGTCAAGCGGCGGCGGTTCACGTTCAAGCGGTTCATCGGGAGGCGGCGGACGCGGCGTGACGGTAACACCGAGCGACCTTCCGCAGACGTTTACGGCGAATAATGCTATGTATGGTTCGCTTGGCTGGAGTGGTTCGGGAAATCCCGGCCGCGTGGCACAAATCGCGTCAAACAGGTTTATACCTTCTGTACAAAACATTGTAAAGCCTAAAAAAATAGAAATTGTAAAACCGGTAAGAATGATTTAAAAAAGGGCGGGCAACCGTCCTTTTTAAATAGAAAGGGATGATAATATGTCAAGAACATCACTTGTACGCGCACAGGGCGTACGCGACGGAACAGAACAAAGAGTTACGGAAAATTACGCCGCTACTTTCGCGCAAAACCTCTACGATAAGGAAAAAAGCGAACGACAGGCGGCGGATGATACGCTGCAAGACAATATTGACGCGGAGGCAAGTGCAAGAGCGGCGGCGGATAATAGGTTACAGAACAATATTGATACTGAAGTGGGAGAGCGACAGGGGGCGGATAGCGAACTATGGACGGCATTGGAGGAACACATTGAAAACCCGCTGCCGGTTGTTGATTATATAGATAGGTACAATCCGCCCGCCCTGCCCCAAATGCTGTTTGTATTAAAAAATAACACCGGCGTTGACTTTGACTATATACCGACAGGCGGCGATCCCGTATATAAGTTTAGCGAGAGCGTACCATCAGGCGAAAGCAGGATATGCACGGTTATAAAAGTCCCCGTAAGCGGCGCGGAGTATTCAGACGGATATGTTTATGTTCTGAACGATGAGGGAGTTAAAATCTTGCTCACTGCGCTTAGTGGCAGAATAACCACAGCGCAAAATGCTATTGATGTTTTAAACGGCGGCGATACGGTAAGCGGCAGCGTGGGAAATCAGATATGGAACAAAATAGGAAAAAAGCTGTTTATATACAGTTTTGGGTATTTAGGGCTAAAAATATATACTCTACCCGTTGCAAGCACGTTTGTAATCGTTAATGCCAACGAGGACGGAGCGATAGGTTCAATACCATACAATGATGAAGTAGGATATACCTTATCAACACCTATTCCTAAAGGCAGCATAGCAGTATGTCAACTAATGAGCCATTGTAACCCCGATATGGACAATTTAACAAATGGTACGATTGATGTATGGGCTGTTACTGCTTCTACATCACAGCTCCCCACATCCGCGCAAATAGCGGCGCTTACATGGGATTAAGGAGGGCGTTATGGATATAATAACCGACTATCACAACAATCAACTAAAGCCCACAATAGCCGCTATTACAGGCGACATGTCGGACATACAGGACGATATAGACGAAATCAAAGAGCGCATGGGACTTAACGAGGAGGTGACAGAGAATGCCGTATGATAATTTCCTTGAGGAATACCACGAAACGAAGGTCAAGCCGAAGGTGGCGGAGATTACAGGCGATATAACAGACATGCAAGCCGAGATAGAGAATATCAAGGCAAATGGGGACAGGGTTCATCAGTTCGTCCTCTATGACTGGGATGACACGCTGTTAGGTGTTGTGGCGGTGCCGATGGGGTACGACCCGCGCCCGTACATAAACAAATTCGTAAAAGAAAACCTCATACACCCCGACCTACGCAATCAGACAGCGGCGCAGCTCGCCTCGCTTGAACGCACAGACAACTACCGCGGGGAATACCCCCACACAGCCCCCGACCCCGAAGACCCATTACGCACAGGCGGAGCGGACACGGTGGAGGACGGCGGCGATTATCCGCTCACGAACCACTTGGAATACTGCTTCATGGGTAAGGATTTAGACCCCGAATATCCGTATGTTTCGGGTTGGACGGAGGTAACGCAGGAGAATATGGCGGACACGTTCACGGCGCTATCCGCGAACAGCGACAAGAGCGTTCCCGCGTCGGAGTTCGGTGACATGCCCGATGACCCCGAAGCGGAGGGCGCGGTTGTACCGAGAGTTGTCAAATTCGATTGGTCGCCATTTATTTCGGGGGGGGGGTACGCAAACCCAGTAACGGCGCGGCTTAAGGCGGTTTATAGGCAAGGGACAAAGTGCAACAGAACCGCGCAAAACGAGGCGAGTGGTCATAGCACAATAGGTGAGCTTGATATATCACTTGACGCAAGTCCTACCTTGTCAAAAGCTAACTATACGATTATATGTCCGTATCGCAGAATTAACAGTAGCGGCTATGGTGTTGGATTGGTGCGGTTCCCTGCTTTGTCGTGTGAGACCGATACAGCGGGAACGTTAGAATTTGATGCGAAGCGAGGGAATGACTATATTTTTACAATGTATATACGGAATGGATATGGTGTACTTACCATGTGGCTAAGGAATAAGCATAGTAAGAATATAGACACCGCCTCAAGCGCCAGCGCCATAACAACAATAGCCGAGGACAACAGCGCGGCACATGAATATAATGGCTACGCACAGATAGCGGCGGTTAGGCTCTTGATTGATCTTTCCACGTCTATAACCCCCGCTGTATTCACTTACGCGGGCATTCGCGTAAAAGTGGGAAGTGACTATGTATTTCCGAACGCGATTCAAGTTGCCCAAAATAAAAGAAAGATAACAAATTGCAAAAATGCCGCCATAGCCGCAGGGCAGGACGTGGACACAATAACATATTATCAATTACAGCATTACCTCATAGCGTCGGAATACTTGCCCGCTGATGAAGCAGAGGCATACTGCCGCGCGAACTATGAATGGTGTATGCCAATAGAAGGCGGTGATACCGCCGAATAGAAAGGAATGATACAATGAAATGGCAGTTACATTATTAAAAGCGTGTTATCGTCAGGGGACGCAGTGCGGTAAGAACGCCGTCGGAAACATGTCGAATAGTCTTATCTACAAAGGAACGCAGGCAGGTCAAGACAGTATAATGTTTTCACTTTTAAGCGAATGGAAACGTTTAAATGTATACGGGCATGGAGTAACAGCACAAAAGATGTATTGTCAGCAATCAGAGCTACCAGAGCCTAATGCCGCGCGAGCGGTAAATCATTTCATAAAGCTAAGCGGTATTGACCGCGTGACAATGGAATATATAGCGTCGCGCAGCGGCAACGCAGTATATAGCATGAATCTGGGCTTACGCGGCGGGGCAAGCACAACCGCGTCCGTACGAAGTGACACGCAAACGGTAATCTTACGCGGTCACGAGGGCATATTTTACGCGCTCTGCCTTGACAGTCTTATGACGCAGGCGGCGGAATATGCAGCGGCGGCGGAGTATGAATATAATCCGCAGTGGACGACTGCCGCGGAATGGGACTTTCTAATGCTGTCAAAAACTAACACAGGTATGAATATAACAGGCGCGTCAAATATCCGCCTTGCCCAGCGGGGTATTGTAGACCTTGTGGCGCAGCACACGGCACAGGGCGGCGATATACCCACAATAACGTGGTATCAAATGCTGTACTACTGCATTAACACAACAAGCAAAACAAACCGCGTCACAGAATACGCGGACGCTGCTACGGCGCAAACGTGGTGCGAGGAAAACGCCCCCGCTGCCGTGGCGAAGTATTTTTAGCGGGCAGGATTACAGAGGAACAATGGGGAGTAATGTAGATGGACGAAATTAAGGTAATAGAAAGACTGGCAACAGTTGAACAGGAAAACAAGTCATTTAATCGGCGGTTAGGAAATCTCGAAAAGTTGACAGAAAGTGTACATACAATAGCGAACGAAATAAAAAATATGCGCGGCGATGTAAACGACATAACGCAGAGGGTCAACGAGATTGAGAAAAAGCCGTCAAAACGGTGGGAAACGGTTATAACCGCGCTTATAACGGCGTTAGTAGGCGCGGCAATAGGATATGTATTCAGAGGAGGAATGTAATATGTCAAAAATCAATTGGAAAATCAGAGCGAAAAACCCGACATTTTGGGTGCAACTTGTTGTATCTACGTGTATTGCCGTACTCGGCTATATGGGACTGGAGGTAAAGGACCTTACAAGTTGGCAGATTGTAGGCGATGCATTTGTTAAAGCAATACAGACACCGTATGTATGGATAATTGCAGGTGTGATATGGTATAATGCGTTGATTGACCCTACGTCAACAGGCATTACGGACAGCTCCAGAGCGTTGAACTATACCGAACCGAACGGAATTAAGTATTGAGGTGGTAGCAAATGAAACAGATAAGATTTAACCGTTCGCCGAGAAATGACGAAATAAAGTACATTGTTATTCACGACACGGGCAACACCGGCAAGGGCGCAAACGCTGACGCGCATTTTACATACTTTGACACCGGCAACAGAGGTTCAAGCGCGGATTTCTTTGTAGACGACACAAAGGCACTGCAGGTAAATGACTACAACCAATACTATACGTGGCATTGCGGTGACGGTCACGGTAAATACGGTATTACCAATGCTAACAGTATTGGTATTGAGATGTGCATTAACAGTGACGGAAACTATAACAAGGCGTTTGAGAACACAATCGCAATTACAAAAGAGCTTATGGCAAAGCACAATATACCGCCGGAGCGTGTTGTAAGGCATTATGACGCAAGCCGTAAGAATTGCCCAAACAGTATGAGCGCAAACGGTTGGGCGCGGTGGTATGAATTTAAACGCAGATTGACGGAAACGGAGGAATTGACTATGACACAGTATGAGGAATTAGACAAGAAAATTGAGGAACTGAACGGCACAATAGACGACCTTTGCGAGTCGATACAGAGATTAACGCCTATGGTGTACAACTATATGGATGATAATATGCCTGATTGGGCTAAGCCTACGGTTCAGAAACTTATGGACAGGGATATTTTAAACGGCAACGAAAAAGGCGAGCTGGGGCTTACGTATGAAATGCTCCGAACATTGGTAATGCTCGACAGGGCAGGCGTATTTGATAAGTGATATGCAGGTATACGACTTCACTAAGCCCGAATTAGAGTATTTCCGCGAACAGTGTAATTTCACACCGCCCGAACTGGAATACTTCAATCTTAGGGCGCAATATAAATCGAATATTCAAATATCAATGACTATGAATGTTTCCGAACGACAGGTAACTAAGCTTAGTAAGAAAGTCAAGTCAAAGATTATGAGGGTACTTTGAGTACCGATTTTGTACCGAGACCGTGCGTGTGCACGGTCTTTTTTTATTGTAAAATTTTATTATCAAAGAAAAAAGGAGGGCGCAATTATGATTACTCAATCCCATATGCGCTCTCTTTTTGCCGTTTGAGGGGTGATTGTATGTATATCTACTACAATCCTAACCCACAAAACAACCTTGTCGGTGACTGCGTTATAAGGGCAATCGCAAAGGTTACAGGGCAGAGTTGGGAACAGACGTATATCAAGGTAGCCTTACAAGGGCTTACAATGCACGATATGCCTTCTTCCAATTCGGTATGGGGCGCGTATCTTGCAGGTCAAGGCTTTAAGCGGCACGTAATACCCAATACCTGCCCCGACTGCTACACGGTCAAGGACTTTTGCGCAGATTATCCGCAAGGCGCATACATATTGGCGACAGGTACACACGTCATAGCCGTGGTTGACGGTGATTATTACGACACCTGGAACAGCGGTGACGAAGTACCGATTTATTTCTTCAAGGAGGGATAACAAATGGCATTATTCAACAACGGCTATCCGGCAACATATCCGCAATACCCGATACAGCCGCAAATACCTACACCGCAAATTCCCGTTGCTTCGACCAATAACCCAAACAACGGTATTGTATGGGTGCAGGGCGAAGCCGGAGCAAAGGCTTATCCGGTCGCACCCGGTAACACGGTGATGATGTTAGACAGCGAGAACAGCGTATTTTACTTAAAATCGACAGCGGCTAACGGTATGCCGCAGCCGCTCCGTGTATTTGACTTCCAGGAGCGCACAGCGGCGCAGATTACACCGCAAAACATTAACCTTGACAACTATGTTACCCGAAAGGAATTTGACGAATTAAAGGCAATTATAGAGCCTAAAAAGGAGGCAGAGGAAAATGTCTAATCCATTACAAGGACTTATGGGCGGGGGTCAGCCGAATATGGCGGCTATGTTCAGTCAGTTCAAAAATAACCCTATGCAGTTTTTAATGCAGCGAAAAATCAATATACCGCAGCAGTATCAGAATGACCCACAGGGGGCAGTGCAATATCTGATGAACAGCGGACAATTAACACAGGACGGTTTTAATAAACTATCGAATATGGCTCAACAAATGGGCTTGAAATAGTGTACAAACCAAGCGCGCAGGTTTAGTATAAATAATTCTTTAGGAGGACAAATTTAATGGCACTTACAGACAACAACGGCAGCGATATGGTTATGCCTGTATCGCCGATGTACGGCAACAACAACGGTTGGGGTGGCTTCGGCGGTGACGGTTGGTGGGTGATATTGTTCCTGTTTGCTCTTATGGGTAACGGTTTTGGTTTCGGCGGCGGCTTTGGCGGCGGTCTTGGTCTTGACAGCTACCTTTTCAACACGCAGACACAGAACGATGTAAACCGCGGCTTTGACAATGCGGCTCTTGCAGGTCAGCTCACAGGTATTCAGTCATCAATCTCAAACGGCTTTGCAAGCGCAGAAGTAGCCGAGTGTAACAGAGCTATGAACGCTATGCAGACAGCATACAATAATCAGATCGCTTCAATGAACCAGAACTTTGCAAATCAGCAGGCTCTTGACGCTCGTCTTGGCTCAATGGAAATGGCACAGCAGAACTGCTGCTGCGAGAACCGCGCGGCAGTTGCAGACCTAAAGTATACGGTCGCGACAGAGGCATGCGCAGACAGGGCGGCTATCAATGACGCATTGAGAGACGTTATCGCGGCAAATACCGCAAGCACACAGCGTATTCTTGATACTATGTGTCAGGATAAGATTGACGCTAAGAATGAAAAGATCGCAGAACTTCAGAACCAGCTTAATATGGCTAATCTTCAGGCATCGCAGAACGCACAGACAGCGGCTATTCTTGCTAACAACGAAGCGCAGACAACGGCACTTGAACAGTACCTTGCACCTGTTCCGCGCCCTGCATACGTGGTACAGAACCCGAATTGCTGCGGTAATAACTTCGGCTTTGGCGGCTGCGGATGCGCAGCGTAAGGCGGTGATACTATGGCAGAGTATGTAGCTAACGCAATACAGACAGTCGCGGACGGTCAGAACGTATTGCTCGAAACTTCTATACCTTGCAACCGTGGCTATGTAATACATAGAAACGGCGCAGGTATTCTTACTCTTAGGGGTATCGTCAATAACCCTTGTTCGTGTTTCGCGCGTTATCAGGTGACATATAACGGTAATATCGCTATTCCGACAGGCGGCACAGTTGAGGAAATCTCGGTTGCCCTTGCGATTAACGGCGAACCGATACAGACATCACGCGCAAGACAGACTCCGGCGGCGGTAGAACAGTATAGCAACGTCACATCACCGGCTATAATTGACGTACCGCGCGGCTGCTGCGTAACCGTGGCAGTGGAGAATACGAGCGGACAGGCGATTGACGTACAGAACAGTAATCTGACTGTTTCAAGAATAGCGTAGGAAGGAGGAATAACAATGCATATACTTACAGGACTTTATGGCTTACTTGACGAACAGCTTGAAGAAATCGTAAGAAAGGGTGATATAACCCCTTCCGAGCTTGAATGTGCATATAAGGCGGTAGATATTATGAAAGATATTGAAACCATTAAGGCAATGAAAGGTGAGGGCTATTCTGAAAGAATGTCATACAACGATTACAGCGGCGCGAGAATGAGAGACAGCCGCGGCAGATATACAAGCCGTGACGATATGTATAACTCTCGCAATTCATACAACTATTCCGGTCACGGTCTGAAAGAGAAGTTTCAGAATATGATGCGTGAAACGCAGAATGACGAGGAAAGACAGAAGTTGCAGAGATTTATGCAGGAGCTTTGATAAGGGGGCGGAAACGCCCTCTTTTATTTGGAGGTGCAGCTATGGAATTATTAACGGAAAACATTAAGGTTGTGTGTGGAGAGTTTCAGGGCTTCGTTACTGAACTTATGAAAGAAGCAACAGAGGAAGAACAGAACGAGATTAAAGGGATGATCTCGGTTCTGTATCAGATGTATGTTGCTGACTAATTTTTGACTAACTTTTTATTGTTATAAAACGTCAGTTTTGCCCCAAAACTATATTTAAAAAAACATTAAAATACCGCATAGGTAAGGGAAAATCCGATACCTATGCGGTATTTTGCTTTGGTGACTCGTGAGGGAATCGAA
>JAFQYK010000125.1 GCA_017406485.1 Clostridia bacterium | reverse complement strand
GGCTATCATTTCCAAAGCCTCGTCAAAAATTTTCTTCTCGGTCTGTTGGCGCTCTTTGTTTTCGGCGTCAAGCAAAAGCGCGATTTCTCTTGCCCGCGCCGCCTCTTTTGTGAGCAGTAGCTCCACCGCTGTTGTCGCCGTGCCTAAACGTCCCGCCGCGTTAAGGCGCGGCGCTATGGCGAACGCGATTGTTGAGGCGGTAATGGGCTTACCCGCAATGCCGGCGACCTCCATAATGGCGCGAAGCCCTATACGCGTTGGATTTTGCAGCGCGTGAAGCCCCTTGTCAACAATAATTCTGTTTTCGCCCAAAAGCGGTACAACATCCGCTACCGTCCCGAGCGCGGCAAGGTCGATATATTTTTCAAAAACCTCTTTAGTGTTCATCTTCCTGCTTACGGCTATCGCAAGCGCGAGCTTAAATGCAACGCCTACGCCGGCGAGCGCGTCAAACGGATAGGAGCAATCGGGACGCTTGGGATTTAAAATAGCCACAGCGTCTACGGGCAGGCGTTCCTTGCAGGTGTGGTGATCCGTTACAATAACGTCCATACCGAGCGCCTTTGCAAGAGATACCTCGCCCAGCGCGGTTATGCCGCAGTCAACCGTTATCATCAGCTTGACGCCTTCTTTGGCGAGCTTGTTCACTGCCATAATATTTATACCATAGCCCTCTCCCTTGCGGTCGGGAATATAGTATTCCGCGTCCGCGCCGAGGGATGTCAGGAATTCATATAAAAGCGAGGTCGAGGTTATTCCGTCAACGTCATAGTCGCCGTAAACGGCTATGCGTTCCTTTTCGTCGATCGCCTTGTTTATACGCTCTGTGGCCTTTTCCATATCGAGCATAAGGGATGGGTCGATTATGTCCGCGAGAGATTTTCTTATGAACGCGGGAATGTCCTCATCCTTAACGCCGCGGTTTAACAGAATGGTCGCAATTATCTTGGGAATATGGTATTCCGTGGCTGTATTTATAATGTCGGTCTTATTCAGCTTTTTATGTCTGAAATTCCAAATCTTGTCAATCATAGTATACTCCGGATTGTATATTTAAAATAAGAAACATATATACAAATATTATATCATTTTTTTGCATAAAAAGCAAGGAAAAATCCCTCTTTTGGGGTAATTTACATCGTATTTTTTCTAAAATCGAAAAAAACACTTGCAAAATGTGAAATATGTGTTATAATTATTGGGTATTTTGAAATTTATGTATGTTGGGAGGGTAACTACGTGAACGTATTTATAGTATTGCATCTTATCGTTGCTGTAATCCTTATAATTGTTGTTATGGCTCAGGAGGGTAAAGACCCCGGTATGAGAGGTATTCAGGGAGCTTCCTCCGATATGGGCGACTCGTTCTTTAAGAAGAACGGCGGCACAACCAAGGAGGTAATATTTACAAGACTTACCACAACAGTGGCAATTTTGTTCCTTATAACAACTATGACGCTCGTGATACTCGGAGCGTAATCAAGTAAAAAAAGGTAAACGAAAAGCACGGCGCGGCCGTGCTTTTTGTTTGTTTTAATCAATGTATTCGTCCTTGTCCTCAAGCTTTTCGGCGTCCGCGGTGGGGCCGTGGTGTCTTGTCGGTTCCCATTTGACGTGAGTGAAGAGCGCGAGGATGGAAACGGGGATATATGTGAGCTGGAAAAGCGGGAAGGAGAACAGATATATAACCTGTTTCGCGGTGCTTGTACGTATTCGCTTTGCCTCGGTTATAATCGCGACAAGTCCCATAATAAACAGCATTGCATATATTCTGCCGCACCATTGCAGCAGTGACAGTATAGGAATCCACCAGCCTATTTCGCCGTTTGCAATCTGGATTGTAAACGCCACGCTGTTCATAATCGCGAGTACAAGCGTAATGACGTTTACCGGCAGAACGGTTACAAGCATATCATAACTCGTCCACCACCTGCGGGAAAAAATCCCCTTAAACAACTTTCCGCCGTAATTCAGGAATACCTGGAAAAAGCCCCGCGCCCAACGAAGACGCTGTTTCCAGGACTGCTTGAAGGATATAGGCTGTTCGTCGTAAATTATCGCGTCCTTGCAGAAGCCTACCTTTTCGCCGTTTATGGCCTGTGAGATTGAAAACTCAATATCCTCTGTTAAAAGATGATACTTCCAGCCGCCGGATTTCTTTAAAAGCTCCTTGCTTACAAGGAAGCCTGTGCCGGAAACGGCGCAGTTTGTGCCGAGAAGCATACGTGAATGGCTCACATACGCGCTTTCACGTATGTACCACAGACCGTAGCCCGCGCTTATCCAGTTTGCGCCGTAGTTTGTTGAGTTGCGGTAGCTGGTTATGGCACTGTAACCGTCGGAAAAGGTCTTGTTCATCTCGGTTATGAAGCTTCTGTCCAGAATGTTATCGGCGTCAAATACAAAAAAACCGTCATAGTAGTCCTCGCCCTGTTCGTCGAAGATACGTCCGATCGCGTAGTCAAGCGCATAGCCCTTGCCGATATTTTCCAAATCGTGACGGATAAATACATTTGCGCCTGCCTCCGACGCAACAGTTGCTGTGGAGTCGGTGCAGTTGTCGGCGATAACATATACGTCAACAAGCTCCGCCGGATAGTCCTGGCGACGTATTGACGCTATGAGGTTAGCTATTACGTTTTCCTCGTTGCGCGCCGATATTAACACACCGTAGCGGTGCATTTTTGTTTCCTTGTGCGGTTTGTCCTTCTTCAGAAACGGTATAAATATATAGAATATCTGATATGCATACAGCAGCATAAAGAACGCGCCTAATATCATATTTAGAGTTTTAATTACAGCCATTATTTTTCCCTCTGAAAATCTCCGCCGCGAGGCGGATTTTATAAACAATACAGTCTGACGGTCAATGCCGCCTATTTTTCTTATAATACCATATTATTCATTTTAAGTCAATAATGACTTCCCTTTTTGCCTGTTAAACAGGACGGCTCAAAAAAACGGCAAGGAGTGAGGAAAATGCCGGAATAAGTAAAGAAAAAAATACGCATAGCTTCAGTTTTAAGTTTTTCTTCCTCTGTTTTGCACGGTATAGCGCCGCAGCGTAGCGCACGCTGTTTTTATCGTTTTGTATATACATAGCTTGTCCCCTCGGAAAATTTAATTCATATTATTATATGTGTTAAATTTCCAAAATATTCCATTTTTAGGATAAAAATATTATCCCAAGGGAAAAAGCAGCGTCAAAAATAGGGCAGGAATGCCGAAATCCGGCGTTCCTGCCCGCTTGAATTCAAATATTTATATACTCACGGTTATTCGCTGTATCTTGAGTTGTCGCCCTTTGTATCTCTCTGATTGCGCTCGGTTCTTGAAGCGTTACGGTTTGGGGTACGGGTGTTGGTTTCATTTTGCTGCCTGTTCTTTTTTATCTGCTGAATTCGCTTTTGTCTTTCCTCCTTGCGCTTGCGGTTTCTTGCGTAAATCAACACAATTATAATAATGATAACCGGAACAAAGAAGAACGGACTTGTTATAATGCCGATGATAAAATGGAAAATGTGCAGAAGCTCGTTACGTTCAACATCATTTGTTGCAACAAGGTTTGATGATCCGATCGGAATGTCGCTGTAATAGTAGTTTATCGTTCCGAGCACGTCACCCTTTTTGATCGGCGCGTCAATCTTTTCGGGCAGACTTACCTCTGTCCTTATATCATTCTTGCTGCCCTCGCGCGCGGATATAAGCGCGTTAATATCATTTTCAATAGTAACGGCAACGCGCATATCGTCCTTGGCTTCGTAAACCTTTGAATCGGCAACAACGTCGCCGGCCTTTGCAACGTCGCGGTGCTTGTAATTGTTGAAGCCGAACTCAAACAACGCCTTTGAATCAATATATGAATATGCCTGCTCCCTTACATCCTTGTCGGGACAGTTCATAACGATTGCCAAAAACTCCATATCATTGTATGAGGCGGCAGACACAAGGCAGTAGCCTGCCTGTGAGGTATGGCCTGTCTTAATACCGATTGCGGGCGGGTAGTAGTGATAGGTTGAGCGTGATGTGCCAAGGAAGAGGTTTGTGTTTACAAGAATACGCTCCATCGTGTACTTATTTGTTGCCGGTATTTTGTAAATCGGCATCTTGACAATCTCGCGGAATTTCTCATTTTTCATAGCGTACTTTGCGAGGATTGCCATATCGCGGGCTGTGGTGTAATGATTGTCGTCGTGCAGACCGCAGGTGTTTGCGTAATGCGTGCCTGTCATACCGAGTTCCTGTGCCTTGTTGTTCATCATATCGACAAAGCCGTCAAGCGAACCGCCGACTTTTACGGCAAGAACGTTTGCGCTGTCGTTCGCGCTGTATACAAGCGTACTTTTAATGAGCTGGTCAACAGTGAGGTTTTCGCCCACGAGCACACCCATTTGCGAATCCTCAAGCGTTATATCCTTTAAAGCCTCGTATGTCGCGCTTACAACCTCTTCCATATTACCAAGGTTTTCAAGCGCAAGAATACCGGTCATAATTTTTGTTGTACTGGCGGGAAATACTCTGTCATCAAGGTTTTTGCTGTACAGTACACGTCCGCTGCTCATTTCCATAAGAAGAGCCGACTGCGCGTACTGAATATTCGGCGGTGTAAGCTGGGCATCCTCCATTGTCACGCCTTCGGGCAGCGGCGCCTTGGTCGGCGCCGGAGTTGCGGCGGGCGCTGTGGTAGGTGCGGGCGTCGGTGTTGTTTTGACTGTTGCGCCGTCTGCGTCCACTGTGCGCGTCTGTCCGTCGGTGGTGGTTATGGTTGAGGTAGATGTATCGGGCGACGGCGAAGGCGCCGCAAGCGTGACCGACACGGCTGACGCTGAAACCAAAGCTGCTATAATAAAAGCTGTTATTCTTTTTATCATCGGAATTTCTTGCCTCCATATATACTTTAATTTACATAATATCTCAATTTAATATTATATATAAATTTTCCCCACAATGCAACAAGTTTTTTGACTTGCGAGCCGTTATTTTTAAAGTATATGCAATTTAACCATTTCATATATAAATGAAAAAATTACCGATAAGCGATATTCACAAACAAAAAAGAAGAAAAAAGTTTGTAAAATCAAAAAAATCTATGGAAAAATATGAAAAATATGTTATACTAATATATGTAGCAGCAAATTACGCGGCAGAAGGACAAAAGACAAATGAAAAAGAAAACAAAAATGATAACAGCCGCGGCGCTTTTTGCGGCGATTGCGGCGGGAGGATACATAGCGGAGCGTTTTGAGCGGAACGCGTTTATTGAGGAGCCGGTCGTACGCGAGGAAAATGTGTTTTACTCGGAGGAAGCGCCGGTTAATGAGAACGCCGACAAGATAAATATAAACAATGCCGGCCGTGAGGAGCTTTCGAAGCTGCGCGGCATAGGCGCTTCGCTTGCCGACAGGATAATCGCCTACCGGCAGTCGCACGGCGGCTTTGGCGCGGCGGAGGAAATAATGAATGTATCTGGGATAAGTGAAAGCAAATTTGCGGATATAAAAGATGATATTTGTATTGAATGATAAACGTTGAAAGGATGGCATTTTAATGAAAATACTTGTTGTGGATGATGAAAAGCTTTTGGTTAAAGCTACAAAGTTCAATTTGGAGCAGGAGGGCTACAGCGTTGTGACAGCGTTTGACGGCGAGGAGGCTATACGTTTGGCGCACGACAACACGATTGACCTTATCCTGCTTGACCTTATGCTGCCGAGGGTGGACGGCTTTACTGTTTGCCGTACAATACGCGGCTTTTCAAACGTGCCTATAATTATGCTTACGGCAAAGAGCGAGGATATAGATAAGATTTTGGGACTGGAATACGGAGCGGATGATTATATCACAAAGCCTTTTAACATCCGCGAGGTGACGGCGCGCATCAAGGCTATACTGCGCCGCGTCAGTCCGGAGCCGAGGGCCGAGAAGGACAAGGTTATTGTTTCGGGCGATATAACGCTTGACTACAATTTCAGGCGCGTAACGATGGGGGATAAGGTAATAGAGCTGACGAGCAAGGAGTTCGATCTTTTGGAATTGTTTATGCGCAATCCGGGCAAGGTTTACACGCGTGAAAATCTTTTGGATATTGCGTGGGGCTTTGACTACCCCGGCGATGTCAGAACGGTTGACGTGCATATAAGAAGACTGCGTGAAAAAATTGAGAAAAATCCGGCAGAGCCGATGTATATAAGAACAAAATGGGGTGTTGGTTATTACTACAAAAAAGACTGACATAAAGACTAAAATTATATATTTTGTAAGCTCAATGCGTTTCACAATGATAACAACCTACATAGTAATCATTGTGACAACGCTTATTTTGCTGAACCTTTATGTAATGGTGTTCCTTTCGGAAAATCTTTACAGTAATGAAAAGATAAATATGTATGCCAAAGCAAATATTATAGCCGAAACGGTTTCCGAGGTATGGGGTAATGATGACAGCGCGACAGCGTCGGCAAAAATAGAGCCGTTCGTGGAAGGCTCGCTTGCGGGCACGAGCGTCAGGGGTGTTGTGACGAATAATTCCTATACAGTTATGTACGATACAAACAAGGAATCGCATCTTGTAGGCAGGGTGTTTATGCGCGATGTTTTAAACCGCGCCTTAAACGGCGAACAGTCCGAATCTCTCACCGATTACGACAACAATATGCGTATTTTATGCGTGGCTGTGCCGATTGAAATAAACGGCGGTGTTGTAGGAGGCGTGTATCTTGCCAAGTCGGTAAACTCTCTTGAGGCGACCATAAGCCAGACGCGCACAAGACTTTTTGTTTTCAGCGCGCTCATCGTCCTGATAATCGGTATGCTGAGCTTTGGAATGAGCTACATAATCCTGTCACCTCTGCAGCGGTTCAAGCAGGTGGCGGCAAAGATTTCAAAGGGTGATTTTTCCGAGCGCATCAAGGTAAAGGGCAGAAGCGAAATTGACCAGATGGGTGAAACGCTTAATTATATGTGCGACGAGCTGGAGCTTTTGGAGGAAAAGAGAAGGAAATTTGTTTCAGATGCGTCGCACGAGCTGAAAACGCCTATGGCGGGTATAAAGCTGATTTGCGACAGCCTTGTATCGGCGGAAAATCTTGATCCCGAAATGGTAAAGGAATTCCTGGGGGATATGTCTGACGAGGTTGACCGTCTTACGAGAATAGTTGAAAGACTGCTGGTTCTCACAAAACTTGACGCGGGCGGCGGATCGCTCAAACTGGAGGAAACAGACGTCAAATCGCTCATAGGTCATATTGTTAAAAAACTTACGCCTATAGCCACTGCAAAGGATATGGTAATAAGCGCAAATTACCACGAGGCAAACCTAATGCCGATGGTGATGGACTACGACAAGATGTATGAGGCGATATATAACATTGTGGATAACGCGATAAAATATTCGCCGGAGGGCGGTTTCGTGCAGATAGACGTATCCTCGGACAGCTCATACCTCACAATACGAATTGAGGACAACGGACCCGGTATACCTGAGAGCGAACGCACGAAGATATTTGAGCGTTTTTACCGCCTTGACGACTCGCGCGCGCGTGACACGGGCGGTACGGGCCTCGGTCTTGCGATAACCAAGGAGGCGGTGCTTATGCATAACGGTACTATCGAAGTAACCGGCGCCTCGGATATAGGCAGCGTGTTTATAATTCGTCTGCCGTATAAGGTTAAGGTGCAGACGGGAGGTGCGGTATGAAGCACAGAAAGCTTATAGTGATTGCGGCGGCGGTTATGGTTTTGGCTGCGGCGGCAATGATAATAACCTACTGCACGCGCGATTACGGCAAGAACAGCTATGATGCGTCGTTGTATTTCTATAATGAAGCGTCCACGACAATTGAGGCGGAAAACAGAACGGTACGCTATACAACTGACGAAAATCTTGTTGAAGAAATAGTGTGGAAGCTGATAAGCGGACCGGAGGTGGCGAAGCATAAGCGCGTAATTCCGAACGGGGCGAGGCTTTTGTCGGTTGAAGGCTACGATAAGGGACAACTTACAGTGAACTTTTCGCGTGATTTTTTGTCCGGTGATGAAAACAAGGATATACAGTCGGTGTATTCGGTAGTAAAATCACTTTGCGCCGTCAGGGGCATTGCAAGAGTTAAAGTTGTCGTTGAGGGTGCGGAAATTGTTCTTGGCGACGGCTCAATAGTCGGCTATCTGACCGACCAGGACATCAACCTTTCAACAGATACAGTGAGCAGCGAAATGCGCGACGTTACGCTGTATTTTCCTGTTAAGGACGGTAACACTCTGGCAAAAGAAGTTCATACGATAAGAGTGACAGACCAGCAGCCGGTGGCGCAGTATATCATTAACGAGCTGATAAAAGGCCCGCAGAATGAGAATTTAATTCCGTCGCTGAGCGCGGATACAACAATACACAGTGTTGAAATTTCAAACAGGATATGCTTTGTAAATTTCAAGGAGAATTTCATCGAGAAAAATTCCGGTGTTGCAGAACAGGAGAAGCTCACCGTGTTCTCGATTGTCGACTCACTAACCGAACTTGATAATATTGACCGTGTACAGTTTTTGATAGACGGTAAGCGTGTGGATGATTTTGGAAATATTAACATTTCCGGATTTTTCGGCAGGGATGAAAATATAATCGGGTAACACTAAAAATATGGCTGCTTTAAGCGGCCATATTTTTGCGATTTAACAACAATACAAACAACTTATGTGCAAAATCAAACATAATATATAAAATTAACGGTTGACATACATTGTGTTTGATTTTATACTATATATATAATATTGAATCATTATCCGACTAAAGGGGTAGAAAATGAGTAAGACAGACAGTGAAAAACCGGTTGAAAAAGAGAATAAGGTAATGCTTAAAATAGCGACGTTTATAGTTGACAAACGCCGTGCTTTTTATTTGATTTTCGGAGTAATACTTGTTTTGTGCGCGATTGGTATTTCGCTCGTGCGCGTCAACAATGACATAAGCTCCTATCTGCCGTCCTACACGGAAACGCGCAGAGGTCTTACTCTTATGGACGAGGAGTTTATTACATATGATACGGAAAAGATATTGGTGACAACTGTCACCGTGGACACAGCGGAAAAGCTCAAAGAAAAGATGGAGAGCGTGGACGGCGTTAAGGAGGTCCAGTTTGAGAATGATGACGACCATTACCGTCAGTCCTCGGCGCTGTTTACCGTGACGCTTAACGTGCGTGACGATCTGGACAAAGAGCTTGAAATTATAGGTAACGTTAAGGCGCAGCTTGAGGGCTACGACTACTACGCATATTCCGATAACATTGACGACAGCTCGAAGCGTCTTGACGACGAGATGAAAATTATTCTTATCGTGGCTGTTTTGGTTATTATAGCGGTGCTTCTGTTCACGTCAAAGAGCTTTGCCGAGGTGCCTATCTATCTTGTGGTATTCGGTGTTGCGGCGCTTATGAATATGGGTACTAACTACCTTTTGGGCGAAATATCGTTTATCAGTAAATCGGTCGCCGTGGTGCTGCAGCTTGCGCTGGCGATTGATTATTCCATTATCCTCGCGCACCGTTTTGCCGAGGAAAAGGAAACAAAAAGCGGCTATGACGCAATCGTATCGGCTTTAAGCAAGGCGATTATTGAGATAAGCTCGTCAAGCCTTACCACGCTGGCGGGCTTGGCGGCGCTTATGGTGATGCAGCTAAGGATAGGCTTTGATATGGGTATGGTACTCTGTAAGGGTATCATTTGCTCGCTTCTTTCCGTATTCCTTATAATGCCCGGACTTTTGCTGCACTTCTCGAAGCATATTGACAAGACCACGCATAAATCTTTTGTGCCGAGCATTGACAAATGGTGCAACATTGTTATGAAGGTCAGACATATTGTGCCGTATGTATTCGTAGCTGTCATAGCGGTGTGCGCGGTGCTTTCGGGTATGAGTAAGTACGCGTTTGACGTTACGAGCGAGCAGATGAAAAAACCAATCGAAAGCTCGGTTGCAAAGAAGAAAGTGAATGAGATATTCGGTCTTGACCATCAGCTTGCCGTCATAGTACCGTCTGGCGATTATGACAGGGAAGCAAAGGTTTTGCAGCTTGTCGGTGAAAATGAGCAGATAAACAGCGCGCTCGGCCTTGCAAATCAGGAGGCAAAGGACGGCTATATGCTGACAGACCGTATCAACGCGCGGGAGATGTCTAAGCTTCTGGATATAGATTATAGCCTTTGTACGATTTTGTTCCAGGCATACGGCGCGCAGCACGATGAATACAGCGCAATCTTCAGCGAGGTAAACGACTACGAGGTGCCGCTTATCGACCTGTTTATATACATACACGAAAAGATGGATTTGGGAATAATTCACCTTGACGATGAACAGACGGACGATATAAACGAGCTTTACGACAAGGTTATGGACGCGAAGGATCAGCTTGAAAGCGAGAATTACACGCGTATGGTATTCACGTACCGCTGCGATGTTGAGAGCGACGAGGCTTATAAGCTGCTTAAGGATGTAAGGGCGGATGTCGAGAAGTATTATGACGGCGCGAACTGCTACCTTGTCGCCGACAGCGTCAACAGCCGCGACCTGGGCGATACGTTCAGTGTGGATAATACAAAGATAAATATAATAACGGTGCTTGCACTGATACTTATACTTATGTTCACATTCCGAAGCGCGGGCCTGCCGGTAATTCTTGTGCTTGCGATACAGGGAAGCGTCTGGATAAACTTTACGATACCGTTCCTCGCAAATGAGAGGCTGTACTTCCTCGCGTATCTTGTAGTAAGCTCCATTCAGATGGGCGCGACGATTGACTACGCGATTGTGCTTACCAACCGCTACACGCAGCTGAGAGAGGAAATGCCGCACCTTGAAGCGGCCAAGGTTGCGCTCAATCAGGCGTTCCCGACAATACTCACCTCCGGCTCGATACTTACAATAGCCGCGTTCCTTGTCGGTAATCTCACCACAAACGCGATTATCTCGGCGCTCGGTATGGCGCTCGGCAAGGGTACGCTTATTTCAATCGTTATAGTTATGGCTATCCTGCCGCAGTCGCTTGTGCTTTGCGATAAGATTATTGAGAAGACCGCGTTCGGTAAAAAGGCGGCTGATGCCGATAAGGCGGCCAAGCGTGAAATGTCAGGCGTAATGGTCGTCAACGGACGTATCCGCGGAAATATCACCGGTTTTGTGGATGGTATGTTCTACGGTGTTGTAAAGGGTGATGTAAACGCGCGTGTTGACCTTGGTAAAAATGAGGCGCAAGAAAAAGAGAAGCTGCAGGACGGAAGCGGAACGGAAAATGTAATTGTTGTTGATGAATTGGGGGAGGAGGAGAAAGACGTTGGCGAAGAATAAAAATCGCGCGCTGTCAATTCTTACAGTGTCGGTCATAGCGATAAGTCTTTTCTCTCCGCTAAGCGCGCTGGCAGAGGAAACAATTTCAATATCAACTGTTACCGATTTTAAGGATTTTACAGAAAAATGCGTTTATGACGAATATTCAAAAAACAAGAAATTTGTACTTGAAAACGACATTGATCTTGCGGGCGTTGAGATTAAGAATGCCGAGGTTTTTTGCGGCGTTTTTGAAGGCGGCGGACACAGTATAAAGAATGTAAATCTGGAGTTTGAGGGCTCAAATAAAGGCTTATTCTCATCACTGTCTAAGGACGCGCAGGTGCGCGACCTGAATGTTTCGGGTACAATAAAGGTCAGTGAAGAAAAGGGTGAAACGACTGAAAAGATTTTGCGCCGCCGTGCCGCGCAGCTTCTTGAAAAGATAAATATAACGTATGACGACCTTGAGGACACGGCAAAGGCAGCCGGCGGCATAGTCGGATATAACGAAGGTCTTGTTATAAACTGCAGCTTTGACGGTAAGATAAACGGAAAAAGACAGGTCGGCGGCATAGTCGGTTTTAATACAATGCGCGGTGTTGTTGACTCGTGCAAAAGCAGCGCTGACGTTGTCGGTGATAATGAAACCGGCGGCATATGCGGCTACAATGAGGGCAGACTGAAGCTATCCCAAAATGAGGGTAAGGTTTGCCCCGAGGCGAATGAGAATACGATAAACGCAGGCGGTATAGCCGGCAACAGTGAGGGCGCCGTTGTACAGTGTACAAATAATGGCGAGGTCGGAGGCGACAGCTTTGGCGACAACATAGGCGGCATATGCGGCAAGCAGAGCGG
>JAFQYK010000124.1 GCA_017406485.1 Clostridia bacterium | reverse complement strand
CCGAAATACGTTACGGACAGTATGCGTGAGGCGATAATACTAATGAACAAAAAGCTGCGCGGCTTTTCCGACTATGACGCGGTACTGACCGCGCCCGAAACGCACTCATCAAGTCCGGTTCGGATACTACGCGACAATAAAACGCTTCAATCCGAAATAAAAGGATTATACCCCTGCGGTGAGGGCGCAGGCTACGCCGGCGGAATAACAAGCGCGGCGGTGGACGGAATAAAGGTCGCCGAAGCAATAGCTCTGAAAAAACGCTGAAGAGCATAGCACCGCTTTTTGCTGAGGGCAGTACCTGTGTACGGCACCATCGGCTTCAAAGCGGCACTCTGCTTACAGCGTTTTTCCAGTAAAAAAAGAAAAACCTTGATGTTAAATCAAGGTCTTTTTAAATGGAGCGGAAGACGAGATTCGAACTCGCGACGTTCACCTTGGCAAGGTGACGCTCTACCACTGAGCCACTCCCGCATAACTTGTACACTTATTTTAGCATACAAGTTTTAAAATGTCAACCCTTTTTTGTCAAAAAAGTAATTTATGCCGCTTTAGCCGCTTTAGCGGCTCTCTTTGCTTCGATTTTTGCATTAAATTCTGAAACGTCATCTTTCTTTTTGTGATTGAACCAACCGAGCTTTTTATCGGCAAAAATGATAAATGCGAGATATAATACACAAACAAATATATCCATAATAAATGACGGAATATCAACATTAGTATGAATCGCGCCTAAACCAAAGCCGGCAAAATAGAATGCTAACATATTATTGACAATGTGCATTGCGGAGCTTGCCTCAATTCCGTTAGTGATATACACGCAGAAACCGAATGTAAGTCCGCTGATTAGTGTTGAAATTACTCCAATTATATTATACGGATGCAATGCTGCGAATATAACAGCCTGCAAAATAATAGCTAAAACAGGTATTTTGAACCATGAACCGAATGTCTGCAATAAATATCCGCGAGTAAAATATTCCTCAGCCACACATTGAAGCGGAACGAGAATAGTGCAAAGGATAAAACCTACCACAGTAAATTGTACAATTCCCGAGTGCTGATCAAAAAACAGCGCTTGTATTGAAAGAGGCACTCCCACGAGAACGACTGCTGCGAGCAGGCATTTAAAGAATATTTTAAAATCAAAGCCGCCGCGTGAGGAGGAGTACGATGAAAAGGGGCGGCTGTTTATTATTCTGTTTGCAAGCATAAGAACCGGTATTATCACAGCGATGGAACCGAGCGAAATAATAGCTCCCGCAGCGGTATAGGTATTCATTGTGTCATAACCGCCGGACATCATGCCGCTGAGCGCTTCTGTACCCATACCTTTCATGATATTGATTGCATAACCGCACAGTGCCAGAATTGATGAAGCAATAAAATACATAACAATACCAATCAGTCCGACAAGAAGGGGCTTATACCACTTGTAGGGCGAAAATTGTCTTGGGTAAGTCGCATAAGCGTGTATGTTTTTATTTATTTGTTCCATGAATATCATCTCCTGATTTATTATACCTCTATTCTAACACATACAAATATAATTTGTCAACGATTAGCACATATACTATTTTTTGTTCAAATATGTATTGCTAAAAAAGAAAAAATATGATAGAATTACAATATATTGTGTTCAATTAAGTAAAGGAGAACAAGCTATGGAAAACGTGAGAAGAATATTCGTAGAGAAAAAGGACGGCTTTAATGTCGAAGCAAAGGGTATGCTAGCTGACTTAAAGGAAAACCTGTCACTTTCGGGTCTTACAAATGTGAGAATTATAAACCGTTATGACGTTTCGGGTGTTACTGACGAGGAATATATGAAGGCGAGAAACCTCATATTCTCCGAACCGCCTGTTGACAACGCGTATGATGAAAATATAGAAATAAGCGAGGGAAAGGTTTTCGCGGTTGAATACTTACCGGGACAGTTTGACCAGCGCGCGGCAAGTGCGGAGGAGTGCATATCAATCCTCACGCAAAAGGAACGTCCGCTCGTAAGGAGCGCAAAGGTCTATGTGCTTAT
>JAFQYK010000123.1 GCA_017406485.1 Clostridia bacterium | reverse complement strand
TTTGAAAGAGCGGCAAAGGTGGTGCTTATCGACCATCACAGACGTTCAACAGATTTTTTAAACCCCTGTTCGCTTATATATCACGAGCCGTACGCTTCGTCAACGTGCGAGATGGCAACGGAGCTTCTGGAGTATATGGATCTCGGCAGCTCGCTGACAACGACAGAGGCAGAATGTTTGTATACCGGCATTTTAATGGATACAAAGAATTTCATAGTCAAAACCGGCGTAAGAACGTTTGAAGCAGCGTCATATTTAAGACGCCTGGGACTTAACACTGTTGATATTAAGAAGATGTTTAACGTGAGTAAATCGGATTATATTTACCGCAGTGATATTGTACGAACGGCGGAGGTTATTGCACCGCATATCGCTGTTGCAAGATCGTACGATAAAATCTCAAATATCCGTGTAATAGCTTCTCAGGCATCAGATGAAATGCTGAACATTGAAGATATACACGCATCTATAGTCGTATATCCGATTGACGGAGGCGTTAGCGTCAGCGCAAGATCGCTGGGCGACATAAATGTTCAGATTATTATGGAAAAGCTCGGCGGAGGCGGTCACAGTACTGTTGCGGGAGCGCAGATAATAAATAAGGATGTTGATATGGTCGTTGAAGATGTCAAGAGGGCAGTAACCGACTATATTGCAGATAAAGAAAAATAAGAGCGGAGGAAGATAGAAATGCAGGTTATTTTAACACAGGACGTAAAAGGTCAGGGAAAAAAGGGACAGATGGTTAATGTCTCGGACGGCTATGCGAGAAATTACCTTCTTCCGAAAGGCCTTGCGCAGCCGGCCACAAAGTCAAATATAAACGTTATGAAGGGCAAGGCTGAATCCGCGGAATACAAAAAGCAAAAGGAAAAGGAAGAAGCCGAGGATATAGCAAAAAAAATGGAGGATATAACCGTCTTAATTAAGGCAAAGGCCGGCGATAACGGTAAGCTGTTTGGTTCGGTAACATCAAAGGATGTCGCAGAGGAACTTAAAATGCAGCACCATATAAAACTTGATAAAAAGAAGTTTGTTATGCCGGACGGAATTAAGGCGCTTGGCCTGGTTACGGTAGATGTTAAGCTCTACAGCGGCATAACCGGTAAATTAAAGGTAATGGTGGAAAAGCTTTAACATAAAGGGGAGGATGTGCAAATGCCGGAATCGTTCACTCCGCCTGATGTTATGGGTAGGGATTTGCCCTACAGTCAGGAGGCAGAGCTTGCGGTAATAGGCAGCGCGCTATACAATTCATCAAGTGTTGCCGAATCGGCGGAAATAGTCAAAAGCTCGGATTTCTATTTTCCGCAGAACAGAGAAATATATGCGGCTATTTTGGAGCTGTTCAATCAGAATGAGGCGATTGACTTTATAACTGTTTCAGAGGTGTTGAGCAAAAAGGACAAGCTTGAAGCTGTCGGAGGTATGGAATATCTTAAAACGGCAGCCGAGAATGTCCCGACCACAAGACACGTCGGATACTATTCACAGATTATAAAGGATAAATCCACGCTTCGCTCGCTTATTCAGAATGCGAATGCAATTGCGGATATGGCATACGGCGAGAATGACAGGGTGGAGAGAATTGTCGATAAGGCGGGACAGCTTGTTTTTGATGTTTCCTCTGACCGTGAAAACGGCAGTATCTTGCCGATTAGTGATATTTTTAAGGACAGTTATCAGAAGCTCGTTGAAAACTCCCTTAACGGAAGCGGTCTTACCGGTTTGGATACTGGCTTTACAGAGCTTAACCGCCGCACAGGCGGTATGCACGGCGGCGAGCTTATATTGATTGCCGGCAGACCGGGTATGGGTAAATCGAGTTTTGCCGTAAATATTGCCGAACACGTTGCAATAAACAATAAAAAGGCAGTTGCGATTTTTAACCTTGAAATGCCGCGCGAACAGATTGTAAATCGTATCATTTGCTCACAGGCATATGTTAACTCAAATAAAATCCGTACCGGCGATATGAATGGCGAGGACTGGGAAAAAATAGGCGCGATTATTGACCGTGTAGCCACTGCGCCTATTCATATAGACGATACGGCTTCGGTCACGGTATCGGAAATCCGCGCAAAGTGCCGCAGACTAAAGCAAACGCATAACCTTGAGCTTATCGTGATAGACTATCTTCAGCTTATGCAGTCAAGCGGAAGAGCCGATAACAGACAGCAGGAGATTTCGGAGATTTCCCGTTCGCTGAAAATTCTTGCCAAGGAACTAAATATACCGGTAATTGCGCTTTCGCAGCTATCGAGAACCGTTGAGTCAAGAAGCGATAAAAGACCTATGCTTTCTGACCTGCGTGAATCGGGCGCCATAGAGCAGGACGCGGATATTGTAATGTTTCTGTACCGCGACGATTACTATAACCCTGACAGCGACAAGAAAAATCTTGCTGAGTGTATTATCGCAAAGAACAGAAGCGG
Organism: Clostridia bacterium; assembly: GCA_017406485.1. Classification (GTDB taxonomy): domain Bacteria; phylum Bacillota; class Clostridia; order UBA1381; family UBA1381; genus Hominilimicola. The sequence continues at coordinate 574 of JAFQYK010000123.1, read as the reverse complement.
TGAAACCGGTAAATTTGACCTCGGCTGGAAGGGTGAATTTACCAAGTTTTCAAATGTTGAATTCCACGTGAAGGAAGAACAATGATATTAAACCGGATTAAGAAATATATTGAGACGAATGAGTTGCTGCAAAGAGGCGACAAGGTTCTTGTGGGTCTTTCAGGAGGCGCAGACAGCGTGTGTCTTACTCACGCGCTCCAAAGTCTCAGCGAGCAGCTTGGAATAGAAGTATACACGGCGCACGTAAACCACGGTATACGAGGCGAAGAAGCGGTACGAGATGAAGAATTCGCAAAGTCCTTCTCGGAGAAGCTCGGAATATCTTGCTTTACTGCACGGTTAAATATTCCCGAAGATGCAAGGCAAAAAAGCATAAGTGAAGAAACAGCGGGAAGAATAGCAAGGTATGATTTTTTCAACAGAATAGCAGCCGAAAACCGATTGACAAAAATTGCCACTGCCCACAACAGGAATGACAATGCCGAAACATTGCTGATGAACTTTATGCGCGGCAGTACAGTAAAAGGTCTTGGCGGAATACCCGTGCGGCGCGGAAATATAGTACGGCCTATAT